>JBCLFD010000006.1:0-27817 GCA_038912545.1 Minisyncoccia bacterium
GAAAAAGAAGCGGTTTTCAAGAACAATCTTGAGCAAGTAAAGTATGAAGCATTACAAACTATTGAGGCAGCAAAAGTGCAGGCTGTTGCTGTCAAAAACAAATTGGCTGACGCCCTACATCTAGCCGAAGAAACCAAAACACAATTAACGACAGAGCAAGAGCTTTTGGCGACAGAAAAGGAAAAGACGGAGAGTTTGATGGCAGCCATTTCTAAACTTATTCTTCCAAATTCCCCCAATCCCCCAAATCCTTAGTAGTGTGCTGCAGAAATAAAACGTAGCACGTGATATAACAGGCGCACACGGAGAGGTGGCTGAGTGGCCGAAAGCACCGCCTTGGAAAGGCGGCAGGGGTGAAAGCTCCTCGCGAGTTCGAATCTCGCCCTCTCCGCCATGTTCAGAAATGTTTTGGTGATAATTATTTTGTCCATCGTTGTACTCACGGCGACAACGGTTCTCGTGACTTATCGGACATCGGTACCAGAGCCAGATACAGAGCTCACAGGAATGTTCGGAGGAGTGTCCTTAAGAATAGAATTAGCGACAACGAGTGAGGCACAAGAAAAGGGACTTGGTAACAGAGAAAATGTCCCAGACGGCTACGGCATGCTCTTCGTTTTTAATAAAGCAGACAGATACGGCTTCTGGATGAAGGATATGCTCGTGCCTATTGATATTTTCTGGCTTGATGAGAACAAATCGGTAGTGTCTTTTATAAGCAATGTCGCGACATCTACCTATCCAAATGTCTTATACCCATCTGCACCGGCATTCTATGTCCTTGAGACTCGTGCGGGGTTCGCAGGACTCCATACTATTGCGACCGGCACGCCTCTTTTGTTGCAAAACTTCGCTGACGTTTTGAAGTAAAATTATCCACAGGGTGTTTTGAGAGATACAGGAGTAAAATTACTATATTACTTTTTAATTACGTGTTCGCTTATGTCAAAAACCGCCAAGTCACCTGTTCACTTCAAGACGCGCGCGCAAGGCGTCGTAAAAATAGTGGAGGCGCCAGTTTCTAAAGAGACCGTGCGGTATCGCGTGATGATTCCGAAGGTTGAGAAGCGTGATGGACGATTCGTTGCATTTGATTTTGATAAAATTTCTGCGGCGATTTGGAAAGCGATGGCGGCGGCAGGAGAGGGTGGACAAGATGATGCCGCGCTCGTAGCGCATCAGGTGGCTGGCGAGCTCGCGCGCTTCACAAAGAAGTATAAAAATTTCATGCCAACCGTTGAAGGCATGCAGGACTCGGTTGAGAAGTATCTGATTCTC
This sequence comes from Minisyncoccia bacterium, assembly GCA_038912545.1. Lineage (GTDB taxonomy): Bacteria > Patescibacteriota > Minisyncoccia > Phycocordibacterales > Phycocordibacteraceae > C7867-001. The sequence continues at coordinate 1,279 of JBCLFD010000006.1, forward strand.
AATGATTATGTTAAAACAGCGAAGGCGTACATTCTCTATCGTGATAAACGTGCCCAACTGCGTGCTCAGCATGTGGAAATCCCAGAACGAGTGCAAAAACTCGTTGAAGAAAGCGCAAAATATTTCAAAGGCAATGCACTCGGCGAATTCGTCTATCTACGATCCTATTCAAAGTGGATTCCAGAGGAGGGTCGACGCGAAACGTGGATTGAAACGGTTGATCGCTACATCGGTTTTATGCGAGAGAATCTCGGTGCGAAACTGACCGAAAAAGAATATACAGAAGTGCGCGAAGCGATTCTCAAACAAGAGGTGATGCCGTCTATGCGGTTAATGCAATTCTCGGGCGAAGCGGCGCGCTGTTCAAATGTCTGCGCGTATAACTGCTCGTATATCGCACCAAGTAAACTCCGAGATTTCGCAGAGATTATGTACATCTCCATGCGCGGGACGGGCGCTGGTTTCTCAGTGGAGAGTCAAAATATTCAGGCACTCCCGCAGATTAAGTATCAAATGGGTGAGAAGCTCGCGACGCATGTTGTCGTTGATTCTGCCGAAGGATGGTGCGACGCTTTAACACTCGGCCTCACGACGTGGTACGACGGCAAAGACATCAGCTTTGACTTCTCACAAGTTCGACCGGCCGGTGCGCGCTTGAAGACGATGGGCGGTAAGGCATCGGGCCCCGAACCCTTGAAAAACTTGCTCGCTTTCGCACGCGAACGCATCTTCTCACGGCAGGGGAGACGACTGCGCAATATTGATGCGCACGACCTCATCTGCAAGGTCGGCGAATGCGTGGTCGCCGGCGGAGTGCGCCGTTCGGCTATGATCTCGCTTTCCGACCTTGATGACACCAATTTACGCGATGCGAAGAAGGGCCAGTTCTTTATGTCCGACCCACAGCGTTCTATCGCGAATAATTCGGCGGTGTATCTGGAGAAGCCGGACAATGAAAAATTTATGGACGAATGGGTGGCGCTCATGAAGAGCCAATCTGGCGAGCGCGGTATCTTCAATCGCGCTGGTCTTTTGACCCAGCTCCCGAAACGGCGGTACGCGTTCTGGGAAAAGTCGGGCTACCTTATGAACGGCCGTATCGTCGGTACGCCAGGCACGAATCCGTGCGGGGAGATTATCTTGAAGTCAAAACAGTTCTGCAATTTAAGCGAAATTATTGCACGCAGTAGCGACACCAAGCAGACCCTTCTGCGCAAGGCGCGTATCGCGACAATTCTCGGCACGTACCAATCAATGCTCACCGACTTGCCGTATCTTTCAAAAGAATGGAAACAGAACTGCGAGGACGAGCGATTACTCGGTGTGTCTATCACTGGACAATGGGATTCTCCGGCGGTGCGCGATTCAGACACGCTTCAAGCGCTTCGCGCCGAGACAATTGCGACTAATAAAAAATATGCAAAACGGTTCGGCGTTAACGAGTCCACATCAATTACCTGCACGAAACCATCTGGCACCGTCTCGCAGACCTTTGACGTGTCCAGCGGTATGCATGCGAGACATGCACCCTACTATATCCGGCGCATCCGCGTGAGCGCGACGGACTCTCTTTTTAAGCTCATGCGCGACCAAGGCGTCCCGTTTTATCCGGAGGTGGGGCAGTCCTTGGAGGATGCCAATACATATGTGCTTGAATTCCCGGTGAAATCGCCTCACGGATCAGTGTGCAAAGATGATCTGACTGCGCTAGACCAGCTTGAACATTGGAAGCTTGTCAAGAAAAATTATACCGAGCATAATCCGTCGGTCACAATCTCGGTCGGTGAGAATGAATGGATTGAGGTTGCTAATTGGGTGTATTCAAATTGGGATATCGTCGGAGGACTCTCCTTCCTACCGCGCTCTAATCATATCTACCGGCTCGCGCCCTACGAGACGATTACGAAAGAAGAATACGAGAATCGTATATCCAACTTCCCGAACGTGGATTACGGCAAGCTCATCGCCTATGAACGTCAGGATGAGACGGAAATGAAGAAGGAACTCGCCTGTGCCGGCGGTACCTGCGAGATCGAATAGGGAAAAAGATAGAAGGAAAAGCAAAAGTTCACGCAGGAGCGTGAACTTTTGCATATGTGTGGACTGGGTCGATAAGCCGAATTCTGTCTTGGATGATCATTTATCTGGGATGTTGATTGCTCAACGCCTCGAGCGGCACCCCGACGCTTCGCATCGAAATTTAAACATTTAAATATTTAAACCTCGCGCTCTGCGCGGTACGGCCTTGCATGCGGGTAAGGATTTGTTCGTTGCATTCTCGTCTTGCGACGAGCGTATTCCACTAGGGAATCTATTGTCTTTCGACGCTAGCGTTTCTGTAGTCACCTCTATCCTCGCGGACGGCGGGCGTTACCCGCTACCTATTTTTCGCTGTGAAGCGAGAAGCATGTTCGGACTTTCCTCCCGTCACACTTCAGCAGTGTGGCGGGCGATCGCCTAACCTAGTCCAGAATCACCATACCACATTTGCGAGCACATAAGAAGAGTATGGTTAGGATATACCGGAATGAGCAGAATAACGACGGGCTCCTTGGAGCATTTTCTGTAGCGGAATTTGTGCTGCAGAAGGTATCTGTACATCTACGATAAGAGCATTTGGCGTACGTGCACCAGTATAGGCCCCAAGGCTTGAATAGGGATAGGCAATCAAGTGCTCTTCAAGGAATTGAGGATCCGCGACGTGATTGTTCCTCCATTCGGGCTCATAGAGTTTTGCTGGGCTGGTATGTACGTAGTTAACGAGGTCAAGGACGGAATCGGGAGCGGCGTGACGGGATTGGAAGGGCTTAAGGAATAGATTCCCTATTCGCTTATGCCGCGAGTTAAAATAAAGTGTATACGCCGTCCCCATTTTTCGCATAAAGGCAGTAATACCTCCTTCTATGGTCTCATGTAATACTAAGTGAAAGCTTCCCGGCATCAGGCAGAATGCGCCGATAGTAACAAGTTTCTTACTTCGTGGAATGCTTAAAACCTCTTCAAATTTTCGTATACCTATATCATTACGACGGAGTGGCCACTCTTCATTTGCCAGATAGAGGAGTTCAAGAAAACGGAGGTAATCTTTGGAATCTACAAAAGCCGAGCGGCTCTCAATACTGCGATTATAACAGTGGTACCATTCACCGATTTTAAATGGGGTATCCCTCTTAGTCATTCCTCAATTATAAGGTGTCACCTCGCGGAGTCAATAGAATATAAAATAATCGTAAGGTGACACCTAGAGGTATTGTGTGGATAAGAACATTTTTATAATAGATTTGGAGTACAGTTATGACTATTAGCATTATTTAGATAATTACTTATATTTATTATGTTTACAAAATCATCAACCGCGTCACCAGTGTTGTCGCCACGTCGTTCTTCGCTTGAGACGTGGAGTGTTCGTGCGCTTGTTATTACACTCATCGCAGCCGCCATTGTCGTAATCCCGACCGCATCGTTCCCGTTCGCAGCAACGAAGTCATTGATGCTCGCCGCAGGCGTGATTATCACACTCGCTCTTTTTATTCTTGCCCGTTTGAGCCGTGGCAATGTCGTTCTACCACCACTCGCGCTCGTCGGCGTTTTGTGGCTCCCTTTCATCGCTTATGCGCTCTCTACCGCATTTTCTGGAGAATCGTTCGAAAATGCGTTCTGGGGAACAGCGCTTGAAACGGACACTATGGGCTTTATGCTCGTCGTAGCGCTTCTCGGCACACTCGCTGCACTCGTCCTACGTCGCTCCGAGCAGTATCGCTCGGCGCTTAAAGCATTTGCATGGGGTGCACTCGCACTCGCAGTGATTCAAACATTGATTATCATCGTAGGACAATTCGCTCCCGAAACAATTTCGCCCGCGTATGCGGTTATCGGTTCATTTGAAGATCTTGCGGCCGTTCTCGGCCTCGGTGTTGTCGGTGCGCTCATCACTCTTCGCTTTATTGATATTCCAGAACGCTTCCGGCGCTGGATTATGATGGGTGGCGCGATGGCACTTCTCGTACTCGTGGTCGCGAATTCTTCGCTCGTGTGGATTCTGCTCGCTCTCGTCTCACTCGGGCTTTTTGTGGAGTCGGTGATGCGAATGCGCACCTCGGACGCAGACGGAGACCTTGATGAGACAACTGTTGTTGACGAGACGCCGAGTGTTGCAGACAGTGGCAATCATTCTCTCGCTCTCCCTCTCTCCGTGCTCACGATATCGCTCTTTTTCCTCGTCGGCGGGACGCTTTCCGGCGCGCTCGCGAACGCGCTTAACATAAATGTCCTTAATGTGCGCCCGTCGTGGCAGTCCACAATTGACGTCGGGAGTCAGGTGTACAAGTCATCTTCGGTATTCGGTTCGGGGCCAAACACCTTCGGGGTAGAGTGGCTGAAGCATCGCGACCCAAGCTTGAACGCTACCGTATTCTGGAACGTTGACTTCAATTCAGGCATCGGCTTCATCCCGACCTCATTCGTGACGACCGGTATCGTCGGCGCGCTCGCATGGATTCTCATGCTCGTTCTCCTTCTCGGTCTTGGTATTCGCATGCTCATCTTACGCGCGCCTGAAGATCCTTTCGTCCGTTACACCGCAATTCTCTCTTTCATCGCGATGGTGTATCTCTTCGCGATTGCTATTTTCGGCTTGCCGGGCACCGTCGTGCTCGCACTCGCCTTCGTCTTCGCGGGGCTCTTCGCATCAACAATGCGTTATGCCGCACGCGCCTCGCAGTGGGGTATCATCTTTTATCGCAGTCCGCGCATCGGCTTCATCATCGTCTTCTCTCTGACTCTGCTTCTCTTGGCGTCGGTAGTCGCAGCGTACACGCTCATTGGCCGCTATATAGCTACGACCGAGCTCGCGCGTGCGGTAGTCGCGCATTCTGTGGGCGACTTAGGAGGCGCCAATAACGCACTCCAGAGTTCTATCACCTTTGCTCCATCCGCATCCGCATATCAGCTTCAGGCGAATATTGCGAACACACTCCTCTCTCAGATTATCGCATCAACAACGATGCCGACGGCTACAGCTCAGCAGGCTTTCCAATCGGCACTCTCTACTGGTATTAATTCGGCTCTGACCGCGACACAACTTGACCCGAATAATTATCAGAACTGGATTCTGCTCGGAAATATGTACGCGCAGGCGGTTCCGCTCAAAGTCTCGGGCGCATACGACAGCGCCAAAACAGCATATACAAAAGCTACGGAACTGAATCCGACGAATCCGCAAATCCCGTACACGCTCGCTCAATTGGATATCGCGAATAACGACAATGTGGCAGCTGAAAAGAATCTAAAAATTGCGATTAGTCTGAAACAGGATTACACCGCCGCGATCTTCCTGCTCTCCCAGCTTCAGGTTCAGGACGGCAACGTGAAAGAGGCACTCGCTTCAGCTCTCGCGGCAGCCTACTTCACGCCGAACAATCCGAACATTCTCTTCCAGGTTGGTGTGCTCTCTGCGGCCTCGGGCGATCTAGCGAGCGCAGTCAGTGCGCTCTCTGCGGCGATAGCGGCAAATCCGCAATTCGCGAATGCGCGCTACTTCCTCTCCGCAGTCTATGCGAAGCAGGGCAATATGGCCGAGGCGTTGAAAGAAATGCAGGCGATTGCGGCCATGTCGGATGACAATGCCAAAGCTGTTGCAGCTCAGCTCGCCGCGCTTGAACAGAGCAAAAATCCATTCCCTGCAAATCTTCTCACTATCTCGCCCGCTCCAGCACAATAAGAATCGTTAGAGTAGAATAGGGGAATGGTGAGGAGAATCTTTGATCGCATCCAGGCGCCGGTACGCGGTCTGCATCAGGCCGCGTACTTGCTTGCTGGGTTGACACTCGCATCGCAAGTGCTTGCGCTCTTACGCGACCGGACTTTCGCACACTCCTTCGGTGCGGGACCGGTGCTTGATCTCTACTATGCGGCATTCCGCGTTCCTGACTTGGTATTCGCTCTTGTTGCTTCATTAGTCAGCGCCTACGTGCTCATTCCGCGCATTACGGGCATGGATCGCGAGTCGGTCGGACGGCTCTTATCTCAATCGGCAAGCTTCTTGATTATTGTCGGAGGTGGCTTCTGTGCGCTTATCGCGATATGGATGCCGGAATTCCTCGCTTTTCTCTATCCTGATTTCGCCGCGTCCGATCAAAATGAATCATTCGTACTACTTGCACGCATGCTTCTCATACAGCCCATTCTACTCGGACTCTCGGGCGTTCTCGGGAGCGTGACGCAGGTGCATCGGCGTTTCGCGCTTTTCGCGCTCTCGCCAGTGCTGTATAACCTCGGCATCATTTTCGGCACCGTTGTACTGTATCCGCATTACGGTCTTGTCGGTATCGGTGTTGGCGTTATTCTCGGCTCCGTTGCTTACTTGATGATTAACGTGCCAGTTGTTATGAAGGCAGGCGTTATGCCGCGATTCTCACTTCCGAAAATCGCCGACATTCTGCCCGTCATGCGCGATTCAATCCCCCGATCGCTCGCGCTCGGTATTGGATCAGTGACCGCGCTCGTTCTGACGGCATTTGCTTCAAGAATCGGCGATGGGTCCGTTTCAGTTTTCACATTCGCGAGCAATCTTGAAGCCGTACCGCTCGCACTCATCGGCTCTTCGTATGCGGTAGCCGCATTCCCCGCGCTCTCCGAAACATCCTCGCCCGAAAAACGTAAGGAATTCACTGGTATATTAATTGCGAGTGCGCGTCATATCATTTTGTGGTCCGTCGTCTTTCTCGGTCTCATTATCGTGCTTCGCGCACATCTGGTGCGCGTCATTCTCGGCACAGGCGCGTTTGATTGGAATGCGACGCGTCTGACCGCGGCGCTTCTTGCCATCCTCGCGATTGGCCTTGTCGCACAAGGGCTCGTACTCCTCTTCTCGCGTGCGCTCTATGCGGTACGGCAATCGTGGAGCCCATTTGCGTACCAGCTTGCCGGTGGCGTGCTCACCATCGCACTCGCAGTGGCATTTCTTGCGATGCCGACTGACGGGTTCCCAAGCATGTTTGCGAAAATTATGCGTGTCGGTGACGTTCACGGCTCGGCCATTCTTCTTCTTGCTCTTGCGGCCACTGTTGGCCAGATTTTCCTTGCCGTTCTTTCATTATTCGCTCTGCGCCGCGCCGCGCCTGGGCTTGCACGCACGCTTCTGCGCCCTCTTATTGACGGTTCGGTCGCCACGTTCGCCGGTGGTGTCGCCGCATATACGACGCTCGCATTTGCAGGCAGTATCGCACCGCTCACCACGCTCCTGAATGTATTTATAGAAGGGTTCATCGCCGGCATCGTGGGTCTCTCTGTGTCGGCACTCACTCTCTATCTACTCGGCAATGAAGAAATTCGCATCATTAGTCGCGTACTCGTCAGACTTACAGGAGCAGGCGAGAGGCGTGCCGACGTTCTCGCGCCGTCAGCTGAAGAACCCATCAAACCATGACCACCGATCGCATACGAAATTTTTCAATCATTGCTCACGTTGACCACGGGAAGTCCACGCTCGCTGACCGCATGCTGGAGCGCACCGGAACGATACCGGCGCGCCTCATGCGCGACCAAGTACTTGATCGAATGGATTTGGAGCGCGAGCGCGGTATTACGATTAAAATGCAGCCCGTAAGGATGCTTTGGCGGCCTCAACAAGGTTCAACCTTAAATCCGAATGCTTCAAGGTTGAACCTTGATGAGGAATACATTCTGAATTTGATCGATACGCCGGGGCATATAGATTTTTCGTATGAAGTATCGCGTGCGCTGAAAGCCGTGGAGGGCGTCCTACTTCTTGTTGATTCAACTCAGGGCGTGCAGGCGCAGACCCTCACCACCTTTGCTGCAGCGCACGCACAGGGCTGTACGATTATTCCTGTCGTATCTAAAATTGATGCACCGACAGCACGTGTTGAAGAAGTTAAGAGCGAGCTCGCAAAGCTCGTCGGTGTGTCATATGAGGAGGTACTCGCGGTCTCGGGGAAGACCGGTGCGGGTGTTGAAGAATTACTTGAAGCAATTGTGAAGCGCATTCCGCCACCGCCCGCTGGAGCGAGTGGTAGCGAGCCAAGGGGACTTATTTTTGACTTCTCCTATTCAACGCATCGCGGTATCGCAGTTTACTTACGCGTCTTTGACGGCACGTTTAAGAATGGTCAGCAACTTCGTTTCCACTCGGCAGGAAAGGAATTTGTTGCTCTGGAGACTGGCATCTTCACACCGGGGGAGACGCCCGCCGACGAATTGTCCTCTGGAGAAATCGGCTATATCGTGACGGGGATTAAAGAGGCTGGCGTCGTAGCCGTCGGCGACACAGTCGGCCTTGTAAAAGGGAATCTACCTGCTCTCTTCGGTTTCGCCCCCCCGCGTCCGGTCGTGTGGGCATCGGTCTATCCTGAGAGTCAGGACGATGTACCGCGCCTCAGGCAATCGCTCGGGCGTCTGCGCCTCTCCGATTCCTCACTCTCGTTTGAAGAAGAGTCCTCCGGCGTGCTCGGTCGCGGATTCCGGTGCGGTTTCTTAGGTCTTCTACATCTTGAAATCATTACTGAACGCTTGCGACGCGAATTCGGCCTCGCGCTTATTGTCACTATCCCTACTATTTCGTATACCGTGACGACAACAAAGGGGAAGCGAGAAATTTTCTACACACCTGCAAAATTCCCCGATCACGGCGACATCGCGCTCATTGAAGAGCCGTGGGTGAAGGTGATTATCATCACGCCCCCACAGGTGGTGAGCTCGCTTGTCCAGCTCTTGTATGAACACGAAGCCGAGACCAGGGCGACTGAGACCTTTGCCGACGGACGCATTGAAATGATTACCGAGATGCCACTCCGCGAACTGATGCGTGGATTCTTTGATAAGCTCAAAAATATTTCGTCCGGCTACGCCTCACTCTCGTATGAATTCTTAGATGAACGGCCGGCCGATGTTGCACGATTGGACATTCTTGTCGCCGAGGAATCCGTTCCCGCATTTTCGCGCGTCATCGCCAAGCGGAGGGTGCAGGATGAGGCAGAAAAGATGGTGGAGAAACTTCACCGCATTCTCCCGAAACAACTTTTTGTAACGAAGATACAGGCCGTATCTCAAGGGCGTATCATTTCATCGCGCACGCTCTCGGCGATGCGCAAAGACGTGACCGGCTATCTCTATGGCGGGGACGTCTCGCGTAAAATGAAGCTCCTCCAGAAGCAGAAGCGCGGGAAGAAGAGAATGTTAGAACACGGCACGGGCAAGGTCAACATTCCCGAAGACGTCTTTATGAAGATGGTCCAATCCTCCGCCGACTAAAACATCTCGCGGTATACTGGAGATATGCGCGGAAAGCAGATGCGACAGGGAGTAATAATTGGTTTTTTACTGCTTGTGGCGTTTTGGCTGATGTCGCTCATCTGGGGACTCGTTGGAAAGGCGCACATTGCAGTCAATGAGGCGCGCCGTGCACAGGATGATTATCAGGCGCTGGATGAGCGTCGGCGGGCGCTTGAAGCCGATATCGCCGAGCTCGCGACCGAGCGCGGGAAAGATACCGCGATACGAACGTCATTCGGGGTTGCGCGGCCGGGCGAAGAGGTTATCGTGGTAGTGCCACCTACGGTGGCAACCTCAACACCGCCGTTCTCATGGTGGAAGTGGCTGTTTAGTTGGTTATAGATGAACTTGTGCGGGTAGCGGGAATCGGACCCGCGTTTATTGCTTGGGAAGCAATCGTTCTACCACTGAACCATACCCGCCACCACATCTATGATATACTGAATAAAATAAAATAAAAATATGGATAAAAACGTCACCATCTACAGCACCCCGACCTGTCACTTTTGCCAGATGAGCAAGGAATTTCTGAAAGAGAAGGGTATTAACTATACCGAGTTTGATGTTGCACACGACTTGGAGAAGCGCCAAGAAATGATACAGAAGTCGGGTCAGATGGGTGTCCCGGTCATCTTCGTCGGCGACGAAATGATTATCGGCTTTGACAAGGAGAAACTCGCATCCTCTCTTGGTATTACCGCATAACACATTCGATTCCTGAATATCTGATATACTCACCTAGGAAAAAGTGAGCCCTTTAAAACCTGTTTTACGGAGGTAAGTATGGATATTCTCAATGTAGTTGTAGTGCTTTCTGGCGGATTACTTCATTTGCCGTGGTGGGGATATGTCGTGGTTACCTTGGTACTCACCCATATCACCATTGTGGCGGTGACAGTCTTTCTTCACCGCAACCAAACGCACCGCGCCCTCGATCTGAATCCTATCGTCAGCCACTTCTTTCGTTTCTGGCTTTGGCTTACGACTGGTATGTTTACCAAGAATTGGGTTGCAATTCATCGTAAGCACCACGCTAAGTGCGAAACGGTAGATGACCCGCATAGTCCGCAAATTCTCGGCATAGGAAAGGTTCTCTTTGAAGGAGCAGAACTTTATCGCGTCGCGGGTAAAGACAAAGCCATGCTTGAGCGTTATGGCAAAGGAACACCGAATGATTTCCTTGAAAAACATCTCTATGGAAAACACGATAAGATTGGGGTTCTAAGTATGTTCGCTATCGACATCATCCTGTTTGGCCCTATAGGGATTACTATCTGGGCGGTGCAGATGATTTGGATTCCGTTCTTCGCGGCAGGCGTGATAAACGGCATTGGACATTATCGATGGGGCTATCGAAACTTCGACAGGAGGCAGGGAAAGTTTCAGGACCATAGTATCAATATCGTGCCCATGGGGATACTTGTCGGAGGAGAAGAGCTTCATAACAACCATCATGAGTATCCGAGCTCTGCAAAATTCTCAGTCAAGTGGTGGGAGCTTGATGTCGGATGGCTGTATATTCGCATCCTCAAGGCACTCGGACTTGCGGACGTGAAAGATATTCTTGGCGTAAAGGTTCTATAAACAATGCCGGGAACAGTTCTATTTAATACGCCGAGGTGCTTGCACCTCGGCGTATTTTTCTGAAAAAACCTACAGTAACAATTGGGTATGTGCGAACGTCTTTTTATTCAAAGCGCTAGTACGCTCATTGGAAAAGAAAGCAGTAAACAGCTAGTATCAGTATAAGCCGCTGTAGTTCAACGGATAGAACGAGGGATTCCTAATCCCTAAATGCAGGTCCGACTCCTGCCGGTGGCACCAAAATAAGATGTTAGAATGAAAAAATTATGGACCCTGAGATACAGAAACAGCTTGAAGAGATACACGCGCTCGCTAGGGACAATCATCGGATGTTGCGGGCCATCCGTCGGCACCAGATTTTTAGCGCATTCAGTAAATTCATCATTTGGGGCATCATCATCCTTTCCACGCTCTATTCGTACCAGTTCTATCTGAAACCGCTCGCTGACAAATTCTCTGCGACGAACAATCCGTCCGCTCCGACAGGATTCTTAGGTGCGACTTCCGCAGAAATCCAAAAGCTGTTAAACTTGCGATAAAGCAGGGCAGTAGTCCGGCTCGCGCTTGGATAGCTGTTTTGGTAGATTGAAAGCTTTATATGCTTGGATAGCTCAGTTGGTAGAGCACTTCCCTGAAGAGGAAGGGGTCCCCGGTTCGAGCCCGGGTCCAAGCACCAAAATGTAGGTTTCATGCGGGTATTTTGGGATTTTGTCCATTGCCAAGGACCCATTCCCAAGATGAGCAGAACCGTAGTTAGGAAACAGGTCCTTCAAAAATGATGTCCTGCTGGAGACAAAAAACATATGGATATGAATATTCTGTCGCAGAAATTTGTGAGTGTACTGTGCCACGGATTCTTTTGCTGATGAGCAGAAAACCTCCGTGCGATGCTTTTCATACCTGTGGTGCTAGAAAATGAATAAAGCCCGGGGAGGGAAAGCGATCGGCTCCGTTGCTACACGAAAGCTTCGCTCCCCATCTCCGAGCTGTATTACACTGATTGCCGATAACGCCTTCGTGTAGCATCTCTCTATAGTACAAAAGTCCATTTTCTTCCTGCGATGAGGTTTTAAGCCATATTTTATGATGGTTTATAGAGTCAAAAGGACAAAATGATACAGAAGCAATATTTGTTGCACTTTTTCTGAAGCGTGCTATTATTTATCTGTGCGCAAGTAGCCTAAACCAGTAGCGATACTGGCATGGCGAAGGAAGTCCTGACAAGGTTAGAAATCCCATCATGTGGGTTCGCCTTGTCAGGCCGTACGGGGAAACTCCTACGTCCGGCGCAAGCCGGAACCTGTGGCGGGTTTCTGCGTACCCGTCCCAGCATTACTCGCTCGGGATTTTTTTATATGAAAAATGTAGATAGACTTGCCCAATACATCACTAAACATGGAGCAGAAGGTATAATGATCCATACCATCCCAGGAACATCAAATTGGATCATCTGCATGAAAATAGAAAAAAATAAATGGACACTTACACTCTGCAATCCAATGGGGAATGTCACCCATGACCTAGGAACAGTTACAGACGACCAACATCTACAACTTTGGACAGAATTAACCACGATGGAGATAGAAAAAAGAACATCACAGATGCTCTTGGCAAAGCAAGCCAGAGAACGAGTACACGAACACTAGAGTTATGAAAAGATTTATTTCTATTGTAATGGGTTTGGTCACGGATTTTTAGCTGGCTATTTTTTGTATGGACGACAAAATGTACACTGTCATTAAAGAAAAAGCATTTAAACTTTGTCAGTCGGGGGATTATCAGGGAGCCATTAAAGCATATGACGAAATTTTAGAAATATTTCCGAGAAATATATCCGTACTGAACGATAAGGGTTTTGCATTGTCTAAATTAGGCAAATACGAAGATGCACTTCAAATGCACGAGAAAGTATTGAAAATAGATCCAAACAAATTAAGTGCTTTAAATAATATAAGTTACGTTTTATTAAGATTGGGTAGGTATAGTGAAAGCGCAGATTTTTGTGGAAAAGTTTTAAGAATGGATCCTAATAATAGGGGTGCTCTGCGCAGAAGTGATTTCTTAATATCCAAATTAGACAAGGAAAATGCTAAGACTGAAAGGAAGGAAAATGCTGAGTTTAACGCAATCTTTCAACATGTACCAGATGATGAGGATGCTCGTTACCCCAATGACCCTAATGATTACGAGCTCCTGCAACGAAGTGCTGAACTTTCATTGTCAGAACCAGAAGATCCGTGGAGTGATTCAAATGAATGGGAATTAGAAGATTTCGCTGATAAACACTTGGCTGAATTAATAAGGGATGAACAAAACGAATTGAAGATAGACGAACAATTCAGATTCTATGAATTGGTTACTGAAATGGAAAAATTACTGTTGACCGAAGTGCCAACAGTCAAAAATGAAATCACAGTTCAGGAAAAGAGTGATTCGTACGATGCGGAAGCTGTGGAAAAGAACAGGGTTGAATTTGATACATTAAAGAGTAGATATTCACAGATATGTAAGGAACTTTTAATATTAGATAATACCAGGGCGAATTCAGAAATAAAAAGAATTATTGAAATGAAAAAACAAATGGATGCAAATTTTCTACAAGATATGAAGGACGCAAATCAAGGATCCTGGTGGAAAGGTCGCCACTTGCCCTGATTCTAACTCAAAAATATGAACAAAAAGAAAACATACATCCTCGGTGCCGGTGGTCTGCTAGTCGCCATTCTCGTGGTCTTTGCACTCTCTGGCCATAATCCCGTGTGCCCAGTCGATTATCCAGACACGGATGCGGGCGCTGCGGAATACAAAGCAGGTGTTGATAAATTTACTGAGGATTTCTTTATTAATAACCCCGGAGCTGGATATTCCGCATGGGCGTCTGCGAGGCGTGATTTTTGGGAGAAAAATAAATGTACAGATACAATCAAGATGTATAACGAAGCGAAAGAAATATATGATGAAGTCAGAGGAAATAGAACTACAACAGAAAAAGAACAAATGACAGACGTTCTGTTGGCCGAGCGCAATAGTCAAATTCTTAAAAACAATTCCAAAAAAGCAGACTGATCATTTCACATCATTGTCTGTCAGAGAATAGGGGATGCTTTTGGTAGGTACTGTCATTGGATTTTTCCAACCAGAGTGTGCGATAATTACTGGTGTGCGGAGCAGATCGATTATTAGTTTAATCATATCAATAGCAGGGCATTTCTCTTGAAGTTTCCGATGGGAAGAGGTCCTTAGATTTCTGCATTTTTTTCGCTTGGATAACCAAAAGAGCTTGTATATAAAGGCTTTTTTGCGGATTTGGCCTGCTTCCTTCCCTGAAGAGGAAGGGGTCCCCGGTTCGAGCCCGGGTCCAAGCACCACTTCGCTCCACTAAAAAATGGAGCACGGTATACTATTGTTATGTTTCGTGGATTTTTCGCATGGATGCAGAAATATGAACGACACCTTTCTGCGTTTGCGATGCTCGCTGGCTTCGTTGTTGACAGTCTCTTTTTCGAACGCATTGATCTCTGGCAGACCCAGGCGGTATTCGCTTCCTACACCGTTATCTGTTTTATTACGATTCCGCTCCTTCACTTAATAGAGACGCGCGCCGCGCAGGGGATAGAGCGCCCGCGCTGGCGGAGCATACTGCCGATTGCGACACAGTTCGCGCTCGGTGGGTTCTGGAGTGGCTTTTTCATTTTTTATGGGCGCTCGGCGGTATTCGCCACCTCGTGGCCGTTCCTGCTTCTTATCGTCGTGGCGCTTATCGGGAATGAGTTTTATCGCCGGTATCATGAGCGGCTCGTCTTCACCAGTGTTCTCTTTTTCTTCGCGCTCTACTCGTACGCGATTTTCGCCGTGCCTATTTATACGCATTCAATCGGGACGCTCACGTTTCTCGGGAGCGGAGTAGTCGCGATTATTGTATTCTCGCTCTTTATCGCGACGCTCTGGATTCTCGGAAGTGAGCGATTCCACGTCGATGTGTGGCGAATCCGCGCGGGCGCGATTGCCGTTCTTGTCGTTATCAATCTTTTTTATTTTACGAATATCCTGCCACCTCTACCGCTCTCGGCAAAGGCGGCTGGCATCTATCATGGTGTCTGGCGCACACCCAGCACCACATCTGATGTGGCGCTGGGTGTGCGCGGTAACTACCTCGCTACGGCAGAAGCCCAGCCCTGGAAGGTTAACTATCTGGGTTTCAAGCCGACTCTGCACGTCGTGCCGAATGAATCGCTCTACGCTTACAGCTCAATCTTTGCTCCCACGAAGCTTGAGACAACCATCGTGCATCGTTGGCAGTGGTATGACCCAGAGACGAAAAAGTGGGTAACAAGAGCATCCGTCGCTTATCCGATTGTAGGGGGGCGCGATGGCGGATATCGCGGTTATTCGGCAGTCCTTATGAGTGTGTCGGGCGAGTGGCGCGTAAATATTGAAACGGCCGATGGACGCCTTCTTGAACGTCTACGATTTACCGTAGAGCAGGTATCACTCCCGCCCGCATCCGAGACGATTACGTTGAAATAATTTTGTGGACACTAAGTGTTTTGTGGACACTAAGTGTCCACAAGTCCTCGACACTTAGTGTCAGCCAGCTTTGACGCGCAGTTTTGTTTGACGCGCCTTGTCCAACTTCGGCAGGATGATAGTGAGAAGCCCGTCTTTTGCCGTGGCAGAGGAGGCATCTACATCCACTTCTTGTGGGAGAAGAATCGTGCGGGTGAACGAACCCCAGAAAAGCTCGCGAACAAAATAATCCTGTCCCGTAACTTGCTCGCGTTCAGTGCGGGAACCGCTTATTTCAACCATATCGCGACTGATAGAAAGACCAAGTTCGTCGGGACGTACGCCGGCGACGAAGGCACGCACGATGATATCACTCCCCGTTTGATGCACATCAACCGGCAATTGCCCTTCATTCGCAGGTGCATCATCGTCAAGCGGAGCGGGACGAGCTACGGGATCTTTTTTATGAGATGTGCGCGGTTCTTTACGTACGGGAATAGTAGAGTTCGACAATTCGTCGTCAAAGGCGTCAAACGAGTCGTTTGCCGATGCGCCACCCGAGATCCGATCAAAGAATGAAAACTTCATAATTTTTGGTATAAGGTAGTTAGTGAGTGGTCTCTTTGCTTAAAATACTTAAGAACTTCAAATGCGGCGAAGAAAATAACAGCGACCATCCACACGAGGAAGAATGCCGCAAGCGCAGAAGAGGCGCCTGGTCTCATCATAAGCATGTTAAACGCGGCATGCAACACAACGGCGAGGATAAGTCCGAACGCGGCGGCGATTGTGCGTGCTGACGGAGTGAAACGCGCCGAGAATGCGAATGCGAATCCGATGGATGCAGAGGCAACGACATGCAAAAGCGTTGATCCGAGAAAGCGCAGGTTGCCGGTAAAGACGCTTGATGCGATGTTGCTGTCCATAAGCGGAGCGAGAAGGAAGAGCATATTTTCGGCTGCGGCGAAACCGAGCGCCACGGTAATCATATAAATGACATAGTCAGGCGCCTCGTCTACGGCGCGCCGCCAGAGGATAATCACTGCCGCGAAAATGTATTTCAGCGTTTCTTCTATAAGCGCCCAGGCGGTTAATACCGAAACATCGTTGTGCAGATTCGCTTTCGCATACTGCTCCAAAGGAAGTGCGAGCGGCACGACAGCAATACCGGCAATGAATGCGAGAAGAATAAGTTTTTTCGGTTCCGGATGATCGGCATCTTCTTTCAGCAAGAAGTATAGCCAAATAAGAGAGGGCAGGAGTCCCCCAAGAAAGGCGTATCCGAGCGTAATTGGCGTCACCCTTCTATTCTAGCGTACTTATGTCAGGCCATGTGGCAATCATGAGGAAATCTGCATCTTTGGTCGGCATGGATTGCCAAATTTCTTCGGTGACGAACGGCATAAAAGGATGTAATAGTTTGAGAACGCGAGTGAGCAGGGAGAGGAGCAGGGCAGAACGGGACTGTTTTGCAGATTCGTCTGTGCCAGCGAGAATCGGTTTGGATTCTTCAAGTATGTTATCGGCGAGTTCGTGCCACGCATAGTGATATATTTTTTCTGCCGCCATATACACGCGATATTCTTCTATGTCTTTTGTAATATCTATGGTCAGTGCATCAAGCGCATCCAAATATTTTTTATCCACTTCATTTATGTTGGACGTCGTACGTCCCACATTCTCTTCAGGAGCGTTTGCTAGCACAAACCGGGCGATGTTCCAGAGTTTGTTCGCAAAGTGCTTGTACCCTTTAATTTTATCTTCGCTTAGTGCCAAATCTTGACCAGGAGTGTTTCCTATGACGAGGCCCATGCGAAGCGCGTCGGTACCATATTTACTGGTCAGATCGAGTGGGTTAATGACATTGCCTTTGCTCTTGCTCATCTTCTTCCCTTTCGCATCATTTACAAGTCCATGGAGATAGACAGTGTGAAAGGGGGATTTCTTCGCGAGATAGAGGCCGAATATCACCATGCGTGGTATCCATTTGAAAATCAAGTCGTGTCCCGTCTCCATGAGGTCGGTAGGGTAGTAGGTCGCGAAATCTCTGCCATCCGGAAACCCGGTCACGATGAGCGGCCACTGTCCCGAAGAAAACCACGTATCAAAGGTGTCAGTGTCGGCCTCCCACTCATTACCCTCCGGTTTCTCCAGCGAGATAATAATTTCTTCGTTTTCCATCCCGCGGTTCTTAAACCATGCGGGTATCGGGATACCCCAAACGATTTGTCGCGAGATATTCCAGTCGAGCGTGTTTTCCATCCAGTAGCGGAAGATTTTTTCGTAGTTATCAGGGATGAATTTCAAATCTCCGCGATTCACCGCTTCAATAGCCATTTTCCCGAGCGGAGCCATTTTCACAAACCATTGGTCCTTCACCTGGGGCTCAATCGCTGTGTTGCACTTGTAACAGTGCTTCACCACGTTCTTATAGTTTTCATCAACCTTCAAGAGCAGGCCTTTTTCTTTAAGCTTCTCTGCAATCTTCGTTCGAGCTTCAGTACTCTTCATTCCAACGAACTCGCTCGCGATAGGGAGTAGCTTCCCGCGCCAATCAATGATTTGCTCCATATCAAGTCCATGACGTTTTGCGATTTCAAAGTCTACTTGCGAGTGCCAAGGGGTAATCGTCATCACACCCGTGCCAAACTCCATATCAACTGCCGGGTCTTTAATCACTGTTGCGGTGATGGGGCCGTTAATCCACTCGGCCTCAAACGTTTCGCCGTGCTTATATTTCGCATAGCGCTTATCGTCCGGATGCATAACGACGTACTTATCACCGAACTTAGTTTCGGGGCGGACGGTGCCAATTTCAAATGGCCCATATTTGAAGGTATAGAAGGGCGTAGTCTCTTCGGTGCCTTCGGTCTCCACATCTGAAAGGGATGTCTGGTGCTTCGAACACCAATTGATTGTGCGCTTTCCTCGATAGACAAGGTCGTCGGCGAACATCTTCTCGAATGTCTTCTGCACCGCAATCACGACATCGGGGTCAAGGGTGAATTTCTCACGGCTCCAATCGCAGGAGGCACCAAGTTCGCGCACCTGCCGTTCCATATTTTTTTTACTTTCCAGCGTGAATGCAAGAATCTCGTCATAGAGTTGTTTCGGTTCCATTTGAAAGCGCGAACGGCCTTCTTTTTCAAGTATTTTCTCATAAACGACCTGTGTCTCGAAGCCTGCGTGGTCTGCCCCTGGAATCCATAATGCTCTATGACCTTGCATGCGTTTAAAACGTATCACTATGTCCTCAAGCGTAATAAACAATGCATGACCGGCATGGAGATTCCCATTCGCATTTGGTGGTGGCATCACGATGGTGTAGGGTTTACCATCTTTCTGTGGCAGATTATCAGGATTGAAATATCCACTCTTTTCCCATTGCTCATAGATACGCCCTTCAGTCGCAGCAGGATCGTAGGGTTTTAAGAATTTCTCGTCCATTGCTTAAAAATATAGCAAATATGCGCGGGAAAGGTTAGGACAGCGCTAATCGTAAGTTGCCAGATGCTTTGAGTGTTTCAAGGTCAGCGAATTCTTTATTTTTGGCACGGTAAAATCCCGCAAGCGCAATCATGATGGCGTTGTCGGTGGCGAGCGCGGCAGAGGGGAAGTGAAGAGCTACGTGTGGACACTTAGTGTCTACAAAATGTCGGAACGTGCGGCGGATGTGCGTGTTCGCCGAGACGCCGCCACCGAGGACGAGTGTTTGCGCGTCCGTTTGTTCCAGCGCACGCGAGGTCTTCTTCCACAACACCTCGGCGACGGCGTCTTCAAATTCGCGGGCAATATGCATGTTCATACTGTCCTTATCATTAGCCGACCGTCCATTCATAAGGACATCCTGTTTTTTCAACAAGTACATGACTGCGGTCTTTAATCCTGCAAACGAGAAGTCACAACTCGCCTCATTAATCATCGGTCGCGGTAATTTGAATTCCAAGGTTCGACCTTGGGAATCTGAATTAAGGTCGAACCTTGCAGACTCAGCGAGACGAGAGATTTCGGGACCGCCCGGGTACGGGAGGCCGAGCATACGTGCGACCTTATCAAATGCCTCACCGACCGCGTCGTCGCGCGTCTGCCCGATGAGTTCATATTTCAACCACTCTTTCATCAGTACCAATTCGGTATGGCCTCCCGAAATAAGCAGAGCCAGTAAAGGCAGGTTGATAGCTTGTAGTTTGTAGCTTGTAGGCCCAGATTCTTCCGCGAGAGCGGAAAGAATGTGTCCCTCCATATGATTCACCGCGACGAGTGGTATGTTCCACGCGAGCGACAGCGCTTTAGCGAAGTTCACTCCGACCCAGAGTGCGGGCTCTAGGCCGGGACCGGCGGTGACCGCGATGGCGTCGAGTGTGGGAGGTTCGCACTCGTTCACGAATTCAAAAAATAATTCAGCAAGACCTGGCTCGCGCGATAAAATCGTTGCGATTTTATCGCGCGTCTCTTCAGTCATCGCCTGCGTGTCTTCGTGTAAAAGTTCGGCTTCCTCAAGTGTCGCCTCAAGTAGGGGGACGAGATTTTTCGCATGCTCGCGCTTGGCGAGAGCGGGGAAGACTCCACCATACTCCCTATGTATCTCGACCTGCGAGAGTAGTGTATTCCCGAGCACGTTAAACGTCGCACTTTTTTTGTCACTCTGACATTCAAGTATAGCGACCGCCGTCTCATCGCAACTCGTTTCAATGGCTAGTATCTTCATCTTTTGGCGCTGGCTTCCACGGTATTTGAGTATTCCATGGGATGCGGAATCCCGCAGCACTTGTGTGGCCATTACCGCCGAAGCGGCGTGCGATTTCTGCAACGTCTACTGATCCATCGCCTCGAATTGAAATATTGAGACCGTCATCCACCGGGCGCACCATAAGTGCAAAGGGCGGATGTTTTATCGCGAGGGCGTGTCCGATGTAGTCTGAAAACGCTCGTATGCCTGCGCCAGACATGTAGACAATGTATCCCTCGAATTCAATCAGGTCGGCACTTTCGACGGCCTTTTCGATTAACTTATCGCTGTGTTCTGCATAAATCGCACCGCGTTCCAAGATCCTTCCGCGTGTTTCTGGATCTTCAAGCATACGAACAATCTCATCCCAGTGTTCAAAATCGTATGGCTCAAGACTCATAAATGCATTTACTGCCTTTGTGTCGGGGAGCGCGAAACGAAAAAGGTCGTAGTCCTCGAGATGAGTAAGTAGTTTTGGTGTGGGTGCGTCCCTATGGAAATAGGTCCATGCAATAGTGGCACCCGAGTGATTCGTATCGAAAACGCCAGGATATTTCGTCGCCACGTCACGGACGCCTTCGTGATGATCGAGCACTGTTATAGATTTGGCGACGGCAGCGAGCTGATCCATATCCTTCTTTTCGTAACAAAAATCAACGAAAATCAGGTCGCGCCCGTCCATGTGTTCAGGAATTGGCTTATCGTAGCTCGAAGGTATGTACTCAACAGTATCGCCAAATTTTTTCCACACGGCGTAGGCACCGCCGAAACCGTCGGGGCATTTTCCGTGATAGATAATGACGGTCTGCTGGTGATGCATGACTATACTTTACCTTTTATCTCACAAACCGCACATAGATGCCGGCAGGAATGACTCGAGCAGACGAAGATTCTTTAATAAATAATTCTCCTGATTCTCCATTTGTTTCGCCGAACACACTTTCAACCGCCTGTGCAAATGAACGAGAAGAGTAGCCGGCCGCGTATCCGCTCATGAGGAAGAACGAGCTGGACACATCGGCGAGTAGTTCTTTCAACACCGCGAGCAGTTCCGGTAGATTTTCTTCTATCTTCCATACTTCGCCTTTGGCACCACGGCCGAAGGCGGGCGGGTCAAGGATGATGCCGTCATATTTCGCACCACGCCGTGCCTCACGCTTCGCGAAAGCGAGTGCATCGTCCAGTATCCAGCGAATCTTGTCTTCGGGAAGATTGGAAAGTCGAGCATTTTCGTGCGCCCAATCAAGCGACTGCTTTGAAGCATCTACGTGCGTGACTGACGCGCCGGCGAGCGCCGCAACTACCGAAGCGGCGCCGGTATAGCCGAAGAGATTTAATATTTTTGGTGCGTGCTGTTTTTCAACTTGCATTCGTACCCACTCCCAATTTGGCGCCTGTTCGGGGAATATGCCAGTGTGTTTGAAGCTCGTAAGGCGCGCAGAAAGCGCGATGCCCGTCCGAATAACCGTCCAGGATTCTGGCACGGGCTTTCGCATATCCCAAGAACCCTTCTTGTCGCGAAAAGCGAATACGGCATGTGCGGAATCCCAGAGTTCAGGTCTCTGCTTTTTCCACAGTGCTTGCGTCTCGGGCCGTGCGACAACGACCGTGCCGTATCGCTCCAACTTCATATTTTCGCCCGAATCAAGCAGTTCGTAATCGCCACAGGGAAGGGCAGTGAGATGTTTATCGTTTGTCATGGTTCGATGAAACTCACCATGACCCTGAACAGTGTTGAACGGGTCATAACGCTTCGGGGTGCTTACGCGACCACTCATAAAAGACGATGGCGCCCGAAACTGCGGCATTCAGCGATTCGGTGCGTGGATGCATAGGCACCTTCAGTGTTACGTCGCAGGCACCGAGCGTTTTCTCGCGGATGCCCGCACCTTCGTTCCCGATGACAAATGCCGTTGGCGCATCAAATACTTCGGTGCCAAGCGTGGAGGTGCCGTCCATCGCGAGACCGTAAATCCAAAAACCTTTTTTCTTCAACACTTCCAGTGCATGATTCACATTCCCAATCGTGACGAGCGGGATGCGGAATGCCATACCGGCAGAGGTCTTCACTACGACCCCGGTGATGGGTGACTGGTGATGTTGGGGAATGAGCACGGCAGAGAGCCCGAAAGCGGCGGCCGAGCGGATAATCGCGCCCACATTGTGCGGGTCTTGTATCTCGCCGAGCACGGCGACCGCAGGGTTCTTCGCAGTGTCTAGATTCTTTAAAAAATCATCAAGTGAGACAAGAAGTACCGAAGGGTCAATAGCCGCGATAATTCCCTGATGAGTCGCATTTTTGCCAACCAAATCCTTACCTCTGCCGGAGGAGAGTTCGGAGGGCTCTATCCCGCGCGCTTTCAAAAGCGCGCGGAGCTCGGTATCGCGCACCTCGCGCGCGAGGAATACTCTCCGCACGACCTGCGGGGCATTCTGAAGTGCCTCTACGAGCGCGTGCCGTCCGTAGATATAAATCTTCCCGCTTTGTAATTTTAATTTTGGTCGCATGGTGCGCGGTGTAGGAGTCGAACCTACGACATCCACAACGTCAATGTGGCGCTCTACCAACTGAGCTAACCGCGCGTGTTTTTGGACTATACCACGCTTCATTTCAATTTTCCTCTGATAAGCGCGAGCGTCTCGCTCCCGCTCGCATCGCGCACCTCGCGCGCAATAATGTTCACATGCGCGAGCACGCGGTAGCGTTTCAGGCGCTCGGCGAGCAGAGCAGGGTAGGAGCGTCGAATGGCATCTCCCTCGCTCTCGTCGAACTTCTGCGTGAAGAATCCGCTCCACGCGACTGGCTTTGGATCTTTAAAAAATCGTCGCAACATTTCTTCAATAGAATCTTCACCCACATCCAAATGCACGACGAGCGTGTTTTCTGAAAGTTTTATGTGTGTTTCGGGCGCAAGATGTACGACGCTTCCTGTCGTATCAAAGACGAGATTCTTCCCGTGCGAGGACATCGCCGCGCCTTCGGTGAACTTGTTTTCTAATTCAAGATATTTCTGTTCTCGCTCGGCGAACGTAGTACTTAGTGGAGAGCCGAGCCACGCCGACATCGCCTCTTGTCCATTCAAGCCGAGTGTTTTTTGGATATCGCCATCTACCTGATACCAGAAAAAATCGTTTTCGCGCGCCAACACTTTTGAACGGTAACTCTTCCCACAATTGCTCATTCCGACGAACGAGAGTCGTAAGGTCCCATCCGCAATGTGTGCATCAAACTCCTCTGGCGTGAGCAAAGTCGGTTCCATTTTGTGATCTAATCATATAACAACAACACCTCGCCACCGGTCACTGCCGAAGGGGACACTCTCCTCTTCTGTTCGCCGATGTTTGTTCTTCCGATGCGTGCCATGCGTTGTTAATATCATATCATAAATGGTGGCTGCCCCCATTTCCGCCGCTTCGGCGGGCTTGCTTTTTTGTTTATATATGCTAGACTAATTCCGATGGTATTCGGAGGGTTCTGAATACTTTTTTGCTCTTAACATACAGCCAAGGAGGGCCAAATGGATCTTGAAAAGATTTCCATCGTTCTCGGCTTCACGGCTGGAACGGTGCAACTGGTGGGGTACTGGGTGTATCAGCGAGGAGCTGGTGAGAAGATCAATACCGGGTCGTGGAGCATCTGGGCACTCGGAGGTGCAATTGATTTCGTGTCGTACTTTGTGCTTACGGGCGGCGACTGGGTAGTGAACTTTCTCCCGGCCGTTTGTGGGTTGGCCGCCTTCGGCATCTTTGTGTCCGCGATTGTACACAAGCGCTTCAGCCGGCCTGATCGAATTGACTGGGCATTTGTGGGAGTAGATGGAGTGATTACGGTCGTGTGGTACTTCACCAACGTAGCGCTCGCCAACCTGCTCTACCAAGCGAGCAATGTCCTGTCGTTCGTACCGTTATGCCGCGGTGTGCTTTCAGGCAGAGAAAAGGAAAAGCTCTTGCCTTGGCTCATCTGGACGCTCGCATACATCCTACTCACCGCAGCAGTCCTGATGAGATTAAAAAGATGGGAGGAACTGGCGTATCCAGTGAGTCACGTGATCATTCACCTGGTCGTGGCTGTCATCGTCATTGTTCAACTTCGGAGGTCTGCGCGTTAACTCGCGTGGACCTTTTTCTTTTCCACGCGGCGCGACAAATGATCGTTTGTGCGGTATAGTTACTAAATAAAGTATGAAGCATATCTATATTTGCAAGAGTAGAATTGATGGTTTTGGCGTAAGTATTGGAGAAAATGCAAAAAAGGGCGAAATGATTTTGCGTATTCAAGGCAATCTTAAATTTAAAATAAACAAAACGAAACGTGACGCGCTCTCGCATCCGAATTGGGTAGGAGTATCGGAAAACCAATGGATTGATCCCGCGAAGCCGTATAAATTTCTGAACCATTCTTGCAACCCCTCTGCAGGCGTGAAAGGAAGAATTACTCTCGTGGCGCTTCGAGACATGAAAGAAGGTGAAGAAGTTACGGTTGATTATTCAACTATTGAAGGCGATCTTCGTTGGAAGATGGCGTGTACTTGTAGTGAGAAGAACTGTCGAGGCATAATTCGGTCGATTCAGTTTATGCCTAGAAATCAGTTTGAGAAATATCTACCTTACGTATCTACCTATTTCAAAAATCTGTATTTTAACCTGAAACATGAATAATAAATCAAGGATTTTTTTCATTGTGATTTTTCTGGCTCTTTTCATTTCAGTCGGGGCTACGTATTACAGATATATCGTTTTTAAGCAATACGATACCTTTCTGACTACTGAAGAAGTTCCATCGCCCTGGGATATGTTCACTTCTTACCTATGGACCCAGTAACAACAGCAATAGTAGCCTGTGAATGGTTTCCATCTCATTTTCTGATTTTCTCAAAAAATGTCTTTGATCCACTTATTTATTACTCACATTTTACTGCGTTAGTTCTTTCTCTCGCCTTCGGGATTTTTATATACCTAAAGAACCGGCAGTCGTTGGTTACGAAGTTGTTGCTAGCTGTCATTGTTTTTCTTTCTATCTGGCTATTTGGTGATTTGACGCTTTGGGCAACAGAGCACAATAAACTTACGATGTTCTTCTGGTCAATAATCAATCTCGTCGAACCATTTGTATATGCCGCAAGCCTCTATTTTATCTACGTATTCATTTCAAAAAAGGACCTATCCTTTCCGATGAAACTTCTCGTCTTTCTACCTCTCGTACCGATCATAATTCTTACGCCGACGCACTATGCGCTTCTCGGATTCGATCTTTCTAGTTGTGACCGTGATGCTGTAGAAGGTCCACTCGCGTATTACGGCTATATCCTTGAAATCGCGTATATACTAGCAATCATCTTCTACGCATTCAGTGCCTACCAATACCAGAAGATAGCTAATGAAAAGAAACAAGTAGTATTCATAACTACAGGCACGGTTCTGTTCCTCCTCTCGTTTGCATTTGGGAATATTATCGGCAGTCTTTTTACTGATCTTCCTTTCCTCGGAGAGGATTATAGTTGGACCATCGGCCAGTACGGCCTTTTTGGGGTGCCAATATTCATCGGTCTCCTTTCCTACATGATCGTGCGGTTTAGAATATTTAATATTGGCCTCATTGCCACTCAAGCGCTTGTTGCTGGAGTAGCAATTCTCGTAGGCGCACGCCTTTTATACAGCACCACCACTACTGGTTTTGTTTTGTCAGCTGCTACTTTCGTTGCCTTCTTGGTGGGCGGTATCTATATCGTCAAAAGTGTGAAAAAAGAAATCGAGCAGAGAGAACACATCGAGAAGCTCGCGATCGAGTTGCAGAATACCAATGAGCGGCAGGAGGGATTGATACATTTCATCGGGCATGAGGTGAAGGGATTTTTGAGTAAAGATGCAGGCGCGTTTGCGGCGCTCATCGATGGCGATTTCGGAGCGCTCCAAGGCGGGATGAAGCCCTTTGTGGAGTCGGCGCTCGCCCAAACGCGAGAGGGCGTTGATTCAGTGACGAACTTGCTCCTCGCCTCCAATATGAAGAAGGGGACGACTACCTATAAAAAAGAGCCCTTTGATCTCGCGGCGCTCGTGGCGGATATCGTGCAGAAGCTGAAGCAGATCGCCAGCCAAAAAGGTCTCTCAATCTCTTTGTCAGCCGATCCCGCCGGCGTGCCCTACATGGTTATCGGCGATAAGGCCGAGATCGGCGATCATGTGCTCCGCAATCTTATTGATAATGCGATTAACTATACGCCATCGGGAGCCATACACGTTTCCCTCGAAAAGACTCGGGATAAATCGCTCGGAAAAGATAAAATTATTTTCTCGGTGAAAGATTCGGGCGTTGGCATTACTGACGAGGATAAGAAACGCCTCTTCACCGAGGGCGGGTACGGCAAGGATGCACAAAAGGTCAATGTCCACTCCACCGGCTACGGTCTCTTCATCGCGAAGAACATCATC
>JBCLFD010000007.1:0-26054 GCA_038912545.1 Minisyncoccia bacterium
CAATTCCTTCCGAAGTGCTTGCCGAGACATTGCGCATCATCGGTGGCGGAAAATGATTGTATGACGACCGAATCACTTTTGGCTCAGCTTCTGGACCTCGTGGTCGCTCAAGGCGGTTCAGATCTCCACATCTACACGGGCGGTGTGCCGGTCATCCGCATTTCTGGCGTCCTCGTGCCGATAGCGAAACATCCCCCATTCACCGCCGAACAAGTTGAGCACATACTGAAATCTATTGTGCCCGAGGGGCGATGGGCGCAATTTGAACAGAATCAAAGTATTGACCTCTCCTACGCGCACACGAGCGATGTGCGTTTCCGCATCAACGGCTATCGCGCACAAGGAATGCCCGCGATAGCGATGCGTCTTATCCCGCACGAGATCCGCAGTTTTGCCGAATTGAATCTTCCGCAGGTGCTTGAGGTATTTACCCAGCGCGAGCAGGGATTCTTTCTCGTCGTCGGACCGGTGGGGCAGGGTAAGTCAACGACGCTCGCGACGATGATTAATCACATCAACGAGACCCGTTCTAAACACATCCTCACGATTGAAGACCCGATTGAATACGTATTCACGCCGAAGAAGTCCATGATTCATCAACGCGAGGTGCGCATTGATACGCCGGATTTCCATAGCGCGCTTCAAGCGGCATTCCGCGAAGATGTGGACGTCATTATGGTCGGCGAGATGCGCGATTATGAGACGATTTCGTCGTCGGTGACGGCGGCGGAGACCGGACATCTCGTCTTATCTACGCTCCATACCAACAATGCCGCGCAGACGATTGACCGCATTATTGATATGTTCCCCGCCGAGCAACAGAGCCAGGTGCGCGTTCAGCTTGCGGGCTCTCTCGCAGGCATTTTCTCTCAACGGCTTATCCCGCGCGTTTCCGGAGGCCTCATCCCCGCATACGAACTTCTCATCAACAATAAGGCGGTTGCGAATCTTATCCGCCAGGCGCAGACGCACGAGATCAGCTCTATCATCCAGACGAGTTCGGAGGAGGGGATGATTGATATGGACCGGATGCTCGCGGACCTCGTGCGGAAGGGCGAAGTGACCATTGAACACGCATACGAGCACGCGATGGATCCGAAGACGTTTGAAAGATACCTCTAATATGCTCTTCAAGTATCACGCGATTGACCAAGATTCTCATGAGCGCGACGGCACGATAGAAGCGCTGTCGCGTGACGTCGCTATAATGTCGCTCCAACGGCGCAATCTTATCATTTCGTCAATTGAATCCGCCGAAAAGAAATCCCCACTTGAAATCAATCTGCCGTTCTTCAAACGCATTTCAAACAAAGATGTCGTTATTCTCTCGCGCCAAATCGCGACCCTGTTTGAGGCGCAGGTGTCTGTACTTCGCATCTTCCGTCTGCTCGCATCTGAAGTTGATAATAGACACTTGGCAGAAATTCTATCGCAGATAGGCGACGATATTCAGGGAGGGAGTCCTATCAGCAAGGCGCTCGCGCGTCATCCGAAGGTATTCACCCCCTTCTACTTCAATATGGTCCGTGCGGGCGAAGAGTCGGGCAAGCTCTCCGAGACATTCGTGTATCTCGCCGACTACTTGGACCGCTCCTACGACATCGCGAGCAAGGTGGAGAATGCACTTATTTACCCGCTATTAGTTATCGTCGTCTTCTTCGCCGTGATGGCGTTGATGCTTACCATCGTGATACCGAAGATTAGCGCCATTTTGGTTGATTCGGGCCAAGAGGTGCCGATTTATACCAAAATTGTCATCGGTTTTTCAAATTTCCTCGTGAATTACGGCATTTTCGTTCTTGTCGCTCTTATTGGAGTCGGCATATATGTCTTGCAACTCTATAAAACGGAGAAGGGTAAACTTGTGCTGGACTCGCTTAAAATCTCGGTGCCGTATGTCGGTGATTTGTATAAAAAGCTGTATCTCGCGCGTATCGCGGACATTATTTCAACCATGCTCCTCGCGGGCGTATCAGCAGTTGAGGCCATTAATATTTCCGCGTTGGTGGTCGGGAATTCTGCATACGCCGAGATTCTTGCTGACGTTGAGAATGCTGTAAAGGGTGGCGCCTCTATTTCTGATTCGCTTGGTCGGCATTCGGATATCCCAGGCATTATGGTAGCGATGACGCGTGTGGGGGAGGAGACCGGCGCACTGGGTAAGATACTGGCGACGCTTTCCAAGTTTTATAGTCGCGAAGTGTCAAATGCGGTGGATACGCTGGTTGGCCTCGTTGAGCCGATTATGATAGTAGTTTTAGGCGTCGGCGTCGGCGTTCTCCTCGCTGCTGTCCTTATGCCCATCTATAACCTCGCGGGGGCAATATAATGGCGCTATCCACACCCCTTGCCCACATAAGCCGGTTATGTCGTATACTTCCTTTATTAGTCACCGAATAATATTTATGGCACATTACAATCGTTCTCGCGGCTTCACCCTCATTGAGTTGCTCGTCGTCATCGCTATCATCGGCGTCCTCTCGGCGGTCGTGTTGACGTCACTTGGTGCCGCTCGTTCCAAGGGGAATGACGCGTCAATCGCAGCTAACCTCGCCACAGTCAGGACGCAGGCCGAAATCTACTATGGCAATACTTTGGACACTTATGCCTCTGGCGCTGGAATTGCCGCTCTCTGCGCAGCAAATGTTCTCAATATGACGAGTGAGACTACAATTACTAGGGCTCTACAGGCCGCCGAAGTTGCGAATGGTACCGCCACTCTTGTATGCGACTTTAAAGCAGCTTCATATGGGATTTCATCGCCATTGACCGCGAGCGGTGCCGGCCATTGGTGCGTTGACTCAATCGGATTCGGAGGTAAACGCGCCACTCCCGGGCTATCTTCCGGTTTGTGTCCGGCCACTTAATTATCTTACTTAATCCTTATAACCATGTAATTTGTAAATATGAAAAAATATCGGGGTTTCACCCTCATTGAGTTGCTCGTCGTTATCGCTATTATCGGCATTCTCTCGGCAGTCGTACTCGCGTCCTTGAACACCGCTCGCACTAAGGGGAATGATGTGGCGGTTAAGGCGAACTTAGGCACAGTGAGCACTCAAGCGGCGCTCTATCTCGCTGATAATAACAACACCTACGGTACCTTCGCTGTAGCGGCATGTCCAGCGGCAGGTGGTGCCACGCTCTTCGGTAATACAACCGTCGCAAGCGCAATTTCTGCGGCGCTTACGAATGCGGGTGCAGGAGGAACAGCCACCTGCGTGTCAAATGGCACCGCGTATGCAGTCAGCGTTTCTCGCCCGGCTGAAGTTGCGCCAACCACCTCAGCATTTTGGTGCGTTGACTCCATCGGTGCTAAATGCGGAATCAATTCTGCGGCGACAACACCTTCGTGCGGGACGTGCGCAACCATGCAATAATTTCTGGCCTTCTTATTTTTCGTCCTCGGTGCGATATTCGCGAGCTTTGCCGGAGTTATTGTCGCGCGCCTCTATACCGGACAGAGCATCTTCAGGGGACGGTCGCGCTGCGATCATTGTGGCGAGGCGCTTGAACCGCTCTCTTTAGTTCCTATCGTTTCGCACATCGCCTCAAAAGCGCGCGCGCATTGCTGTGGCGCCCAACTCTCATATATCAGTCCGCTTACCGAAGTACTTCTCGGTACGCTCTTTGCACTTGCCTATCTGAAAGTCGGGCTCACGATACCTCTTCTGTTTATTCTTATCGCAATCACCCTTCTCCTCGCGCTCGTGCTCTATGACCTTGCACATCACATACTCCCGCCGATTCTTCTCGTGCTGTTTATCGTATCGTCCGCGCTGGTCGCTCTGCTCGCCCCCTCGCACGTCGGCTTCTTTGAGACAGGTATACGAGCTTCTCTTATCGGGCTTTTTTTCATTCTTATCTATCTTTTCTCGCGCGGGCGCGCTATGGGGCTCGCCGATGCTCCGCTCGCCTTCGGTCTCGCGCTTCTCGTAGGTCCTACGGCCCTTTCTGGCTTTCTCTTTTCCTTCTGGATTGGTGCGGTTATCGGGATATTCATCTTGTTACGCAGGCCTGTCGGCTCTAGAATGGGAGTTGAGGTGCCGTTCGCGCCGTACTTGGCCGCCGGCTTCTTGCTCGCATACTTCACAGAATGGAATATTTTCGCCATCATCGCAGAACTAATCGGATAGTACCGGCGGGATTCACGCTCGTTGAGCTTTTGGTCGTGCTTGCTATTATCACGGTTATCACTGCCATGACTATTACAAGTCAAGGTTCTTTTAATAAATCGCTTATTCTTGCGAATACAGCATACGATATCGCTCTTTCGTTCCGTTCTGCCGAGACGTACGGCATCGGAGGTCTCGTCGCGGGTACGGTGAGTAATCCCGGATACGGCCTCCATTTTAATCGTGCAACACCGGGCAGCTTCACTTTGTTCGCCGATACGAATTCTCCGTCAGTGGACGGCTGTCACTCCATTCCGCTTGCATCACGGGGTGTGACGGACGCGCCGGATGCCAAACCGGGTAACTGCGTCCATGACACGGGAGAACTGGTGACGACCTATGCGCTCGGTAATAGCATCACCGTGAGCGACTTTTGTGCCTTTGGATCGGGCAGCTGGTCTTGCGCACACAGTAACGGCAAGGTGCTTTCCTCGTTGGATGTCGTATTCTCGCGTCCAAACCCCGACCCGTTCATAAGTGTAAACGGCACCTATGTAACACCGCCGATGACTGCCGTCTGCATCAGAGTAACGTCACTTCAGGGCGGTTTCCGCCATGTTTCGGTGTCTGCTTCAGGAGCTATTACTGCAGACGCTTCTCCGAACACGTCCCAATGCCCTTCATTTCCATGATTAACCCACTGCCTACTGCCTACCGCCTACCGCCCACTAAGTCTCAGGGGTTCACTCTCGTAGAATTAATTGTTTCAGTGGGGTTGTTTGTGCTCATTATGACGCTCGTAACTGGCGCGTATTTCATTATGATAAGCATCAATCGCCAGGTTCAAGCCAGCGCCACTGGTATTAATAACCTTTCGTTTGCGCTTGAAGATATGACTCGCTCTATTCGCACTGGTACCGCCTACAGCGGAGAAAAAGGAAGCACTTTTTCATTTACCAATGCGAACGGTCAGCCCGTGACCTATAGCATTGTCGGCTCTGTCATACAGGAGACGAAGAGCGGAGTGGCGAGCGTACTTAACGACCTGTCGGTGACAATTACGTCACTCGCGTTTCATCCGGTCGGCACCACGCCAGGCGATGTGGAACAATCGAGAGTCACGATGATTGTGAGCGGGACGGTCTCTTCGGGACCGGGGAAGACCGAGTCGTTTACGGTTCAAACCGGCGCCACGATGCGCGGAAGCGACATCTAACATGAAAAACCCAGCCTACCGCCTACCGCCTACCGCCTACCGTGCTTTCACTTTGGTTGAAACGATGGTCGCTGTGACGATTCTCACGCTCGCGGTTGCAGGACCGATGACGGTAGCGAGCCGTGCTATCGTCGCGGCGCAGATAGCGCGAAGCCAGCTCACTGCCAACTACTTGGCGCAAGAAGGCATTGAATACGTTCGCGCGATGCGTGATAACGAATATCTCGCGGACCAGCAATCACAAACCGCGTGGAATAATTTTTTGAACGGTTTGAGCTTCGCTTCCATCAGTCAGTGCCGGACTTCTACTTGTACCCTTGATCCCGCGCTTCCGATGGGTACCGGAAGCGGTTTCTCGCTCACAAAATGTTCGGGTAGTGGTTGTACGCCACTCCATCTTGCGAACGGCGTCTACACACAGCAGTCCGCCATCAGTGGGTCGGTCGTGACTCCGTTTACGCGCACCATTCAGGTTATCGATATCCCGGGCACAACGGATTTGCCCGTGCCGCATCCCGATAAGCGCATCATTTCAACAGTTTCGTGGGACTTCCATGGGACTCGGCATTCGGTTACGGTGACTAACCACCTCACACCATGGCAATAAAAACAGTAGGCAGTATGAAGTATGCAGTAAGCAGAAATGCTAATAGAGTATTTTCGCCGCCTACCGTCTACCGCCTACCGCCTACTGGGTCTCGAGGTTTCGTATTGCTCGTGGCAGTTATTTTCATGTCCGTAATGCTCGCCTTTGGTCTCGCTCTCGGTTCATTCTCCTATAAACAACTGGTACTCGCATCTTCTGCTATTCAATCGCAATATGCGTTTTATGCGGCGGACGCCGCGCTGGAGTGCCTGCTCTATGCCGACCAACAGGAGAATGCGTATGACTATGCCACTCACAGTGCATCGAATCCGCCGAATGCCCTCATCTGCGACAATCTCCCTGGGGATCGCAGGAGTTATTCGTATAGCGCCACGCAACTTATCGTTTCTTATCGTTTGTCGCTTGATAACGGCACACGCTGTGCCGATGTAACCGTCTACAAACCAGCGAGTGGGACCACCCACCTCTTTGCTCAAGGGTACAGCGTCTCGTGTACCACCGTAGATGCACCGAGCGGTGCGCGCTTTTCCTCTCGTGGTATACAGGTTCGTTACTAAACTAACTAGGAGCTAGCAATTAGGCACTAGGCTTTAGCTAGCGCCTAGCGCCTAGCGCCTGTATTATTTCCACATGGCAGTATCAAAAAATGTAGTAGAACGAGCGGGAAAACTGCGGGAACTGCTCGAGCACCATGCGCATCACTATTACACGCTGGATGCGCCGGAGATTTCCGACGGTGCGTATGATGCGCTCCATCGTGAACTGCTAGAACTAGAAAACGAGCATCCAGAACTTAAGGACGTGAGCTCGGTTACCGGGCGCATCATCGGCGAGGCGGTTCCTGATTTAAAAAAAGTCCGACATGCCGTACCACAATGGTCGTTCAATGATGCATTTACGCAAGAAGAATTGCACGCTTTTGATGAGCGCGTTCGTCGCGCATTGCGTGGACATCCGATGTCCCAGGGACATCGGATGTCCACGGACCCGACGTATGACTTAGAGCTCAAAATAGATGGATTGAAAGTTGTGTTTACCTATGAAAAGGGAGAGCTCGTGCTCGCTGCCACTCGGGGTGATGGCATAGTTGGCGAAGACGTCACACACAATGTCCGCACTATCCGTTCGGTGCCTCAGAAACTTTTACGTCCGGTTAATCTCGTTGTGGAGGGCGAGGTCTATCTCACGCGCTCTGGTTTTGCGAAATTAAACGCCCTTCGACAAGCTCAGGGCAAATCGGAATTTGCGAACCCGCGGAACGCGGCCGCGGGCTCCATTCGGCAATTAGATCCGAAGATTGCCTCCGAGCGGCCGCTCGCGACATTTATGTATGACATTGCGCAGACGTCCGAAACATTTCCACCGATCCAAACGGAAGAACTGAAATATTTGAAAGAGCTTGGTCTACCGGTTAATCCCGAGCATCAGCATGCCGAATCTCTTGATGAGATATTCGCGTACTGGAAAAAATGGAAGGGGAGTGCGCGCGAGAAACTAGATTATCAGCTGGATGGCGTCGTGATTAAAGTTGAAGAACGAGTGTTGCAAGAGACGCTCGGCTACACTGGTAAGGCGCCACGCTACGCTATCGCCTATAAATTCCCGTCCGAGCAGGTGGAGACGGTCGTTGAAGACATTACGCTTCAAGTAGGACGCACGGGCGTGCTCACGCCGGTCGCGCACCTGCGCGCGGTCGCAGTGGCAGGAACCGTCGTCACTCGCGCAACGCTCCATAACGAGGATTTTATCGCCGAAAAAGACATTCGCATTGGTGACACGGTCATTTTGCAGAAAGCGGGTGACATTATCCCCGAAATAATTTCAGTGCTGAAAGAATTGCGCCCGACAAAAGGAAAAAATAGCGCGAAGAAATGGGTGTTCCCGACACACTCGCCACTCTGTGGCGGTGATGGGGCGATAGAGCGCGTGTCAGGAACATCCGCACGACGCTGTAAAGTTTCTGGCTCATTTGACCAGCAAGCACGACGGATTATCCACTTTGCAGGTAGAAGCGCACTGGACATAGAAGGCATGGGTCGCGAAACAGTAAAACTCCTGATGGAGCACAATCTCATTTCAGAATTTGACGATATGTTTGAATTAACAAAAGACGAACTGCTCGCACTGCCGAGCTTTGAAGAAAAAAAAGCAGATAATGTAATTACCGCGATTCGCGATGCGCGTACCGTCTCGTTTGATCGCCTGCTTATTGGTCTCTCCATTCCGCACGTTGGCGAAGAAATTGCATATGTGCTTGCAACATGTTTCGACACTCTCACTGAATTGCGTAAAGCGAGCGAAGGAACACTTTCAAAAATAGACGGCATCGGACCCATCATCGTCACATCAGTCGCCGGATGGTTCAACACTGCCGGCAACAAAGCACTTATCGCACGACTCGTGAAGCACTTGAAGATTCAAAAAGTGATAGCGCCCTCATATGGCCCTTTGACCGGTCAAACGGTTGTTATCACGGGCACATTGCCGACGCTCTCGCGCGAAGAAGCTGAAGCGCTGGTGCGTAAAGCGGGCGGCAAGACTGCAAGTTCGGTCTCTGTAAAGACCTCATTCGTCGTCGCCGGAGCCGAGCCGGGCTCTAAGCTCACCAAAGCCAGAGAACTCGTTATCCCCACTGTGTCAGAATCTGCTTTCCTTAAAATGGTAAAATAAAGAAAACATGTCAAAGAAGGCAACTCTCTTATTCAGTATCGTAGCGCTTCTCGTAATCGGAGCATTAGTATTTATATTCTTTAAAACATCAGATCAAGTGGGCGCAAAAATCTGCAGTGAAAGGAAAGGAGCTTTACCCGCCGTGCTTACAAAATATTTTGATGAAACTGGGCAGGTCGGAGGATATGTACATTCTTTCACGGTTCCAGGTGGGGGCTCGGCTTTATATGACGCACATGGCGAGCTTATAGGGTTTTGGGCTATGGGTAGTGATCCAACACAAGGATATTACCAGTTCGAAGGAATGCGCTCTAAATTTCCCAAGGAAGAGAAAATATCTTGCCCCTGATTTTGTAACACTTGAACAAGTCAGACTTGTCCATGTCAAAAGCAGAGTTCCTCAAAAAGCTCGGTACGTGATAAAGTTGTCGCATGGCGACGAGAGAAGAAGTACAGAAACTGGCCGCGCTGGCGCGGATTTCTATTAAAGAGAGCGAGCTGGATGCGTTCACGAAAGAATTTGATGCGATTCTCGCGTATGTGGGCCAGCTGGAAAAGCTGGAAATTGATACCGAGACGAAGAGTGAATTGCCGGCATTGCGCAATGTGATGCGCGAAGACGGTGAGCCACACGCCCCCGGTATCTACACCAAGAAGCTCGTCGAGCAGTTCCCACAGAAAGAGGGCAATGTGCTCGTGGTGAAGCAGATAATTACGCATGAGTAAAAAACAGCCGACAAGAGAAAAATTGAGCGTAAGACTTGGCCTAGCGGCCCGGAGTGCTCTCAATTTTTATTTTGGCGGCTGTTTTTTAGGGCTATGAAAAAATCGAATGAACTCACTATAGTTGAAGCCGCCCGCGCGCTCCGCGCACGGGAACTTACGGTGCGTGAGCTCTGGAGTGCGTGCCACGTAGCTGCGAAAGAAGGTAATAAAAAGCTGAACGCCTATCTTGAAATTTTTGACGCTGATGACGAAGCAATTGAATCTGCGCAGAAGAGAATAGATATGGAAGGCGATGCCGCACCGATGCTGTGTGGCATACCGCTCGCAATCAAGGACAATATTTTGATAGAAGGGAAGGTCGCGAGCGCCGCGAGTAAGATGTTGGAAAATTATCGCGCGACATATGACGCAACAGTGATTACGAAATTGAAAAAAGCAGGTGCATTGTTTGTCGGCCGGACCAACATGGACGAATTCGCGATGGGTTCTTCAACCGAGCATTCTGCGTATGGCGCGACGAAAAATCCGGTAGATACGAGTCGCGTACCGGGCGGCTCCTCGGGTGGCTCTGCCGCCGCGGTCGCCGCGCACCTCTGCATCGCCGCTCTCGGTTCGGACACGGGCGGTTCTATCCGTCAGCCGGCGGCGCACACCGGCCTTGTCGGATTGAAGCCGACCTACGGCTCGGTCTCGCGCTCGGGGCTCATTGCACTCGGCTCTTCGCTGGACCAGATTGGCCCTCTGGCAAAGACCGTTGAGGATGCACGGATTCTCTATGAGACAATCGCCGGACGCGACCAGCTTGATTCAACAACTATTCCCGATGGTCTGTACCCAAAGCGTGACGTACCAAAAGCAATGCGTATAGGGGTGCCACGTGCACTTATCGGCGAAGGTGTTGATAGTGAAGTGCGAAAAGTATTTGATGAGACGCTGGAACGGCTTGAAAAAGGCGGGCACGAGATAGTTGATATAGAACTGCCGGCGAGCGCATTCGCACTGCCCGTGTATTACATTCTGATGCCCGCAGAAGTGTCTACGAACCTCGCTCGACTCGACGGAATCCGCTACGGTCACGCCGCGCGGGGTAAGACATTGTTGGACGATTATCTCCACTCGCGCACGGAGGGTTTTGGCGAAGAAACACGTCGTCGCATTCTGCTCGGCACCTTCGTTCTCTCTTCGGGCTACATTGATGCCTATTATCGTAAAGCAGATTCGGCGCGTACTCTCTTACGACGCGAATACTCGCAGGCATTTGAAGAATGCGATGTTATTGCATTCCCGACGACTCCCGCTCCCGCATTTAAGTTTGGCGAGAAGAGCGACACTCTCGCGATGTATCTGGAAGATGTTTTCACGGTCACGGCGAACCTTACGGGTATGCCCGCGATTTCTGTCCCGATGGGCACCGTAGAGCGAGAGGGGAAGCATCTGCCGGTTGGAATTCATTTCACCGCCCCGCACGGCTCCGAAACATCTCTTTTCGCCATCGCGAGCGCGGTATACTAGCTCTAATGAAGGACGCACCCGCACCATCGGTGCACTGGCTTGCAATCGCGGTGATGGCAATCATCGTAGGCACTGTGGCCGTGCTCGCGCTCAGCGACGACGGTTCACAGGCGAACGTTGAACATTTTTTCCGCCTCCTCTACGAGTGTATCAACGGTTCCTGCTACGGTAGCATGGCCGGTGTGTCGGCGTGGCTTGCGCATCTCTGGCTCTGGATTATCTGGGTCGGCTACGCGCTGTCGGTTATAGGACTCTTCGTCATTGTGTATGCAATGATGCGACTTTTTGAACTCCGCTCGCGAGAAAAAGAATTTTATGGCACGGTTATCGCGTCGGCAACGGTCGGCCCAGGTAATAATCCGCGCTGGCAGAATATTGAGTCCTTGATGGAGAGTGAACGAGCGGGCGATTGGCGTGAGGCGATTATGGAGGCGGATATTATTCTTGACGATATGCTGACTCGTCAGGGTTATAAGGGCGATGGCGTCGGCGAGAAGCTGAAGCTCGTTGAGCCCTCCGACTTTGATTCGCTTCAAGATGCGTGGGAGGCGCACAAGGTGCGCAATCAGGTCGCGCACCAAGGGTCTGCTTTTAACTTTTCAGAAACGCTGGCGCGACGCACTATCGCGCAGTATGAAAAGGTCTTCCGCGAGTTTGAGATGATCTAATAGAGCGCTCTGGAAATTTATTTTAAAGAGAGTAGAATAACAGAGCGGGGTAGAGGAGAGGTACCTCGCAAGGCTCATAACCTTGAGACGCCGGTTCAATTCCGGCCCCCGCAACAAGCAAAAGAAAACATCGGCCTTGTGCCGGTGTTTTCTTTTGCTTTGGCTGCGCGGGAGAGCAAGCATAGCTTGCGTCCGGAATTGAAAGGCGAAGCAATCGCCGACAGAGAGGCGGATAGTGTAGTTCATTCCTAATGTACGAGTAAGTGATAAAATAACTATATGACAGGTGAAGAAAGAAAGCCCGCACGGGTCTGGCCCGTGCTTCGCGCTTACGGCAAGGCGGCTTTCGCGTACCCGGGCCCGCTTGTGGTGGCTGTCCTAGCCGTTTTGGGTATCCAGGTAGCGGCCGTTATATCTCCGCTCTATTTGAAGCAGTTCGTGGACATTCTGGCCGCTGGTGCGAATGTGCCGAATGTCACCCAAATACTCCTTGGGATACTCGCCATCTATGCACTCATCAATTTCGCCGGATGGTTGTGTCAGAGAGTCCGTATGTTGGTACTCGGACGCATGGAAGCGCGCGTGATGGCCGACCTCTATGACCAAGCGTTCACCTATCTGCTCGGACATTCGCACGAATTCTTCATTTCTAACTTCACGGGTACGCTCACACGGCGCGTCACCCGTTATGCTCGTGCGTTTGAATCGGTGCTGGACAACGTGCTTCTGAACCTCATTCCTGCACTAATGTTCATCATCGGTGTGGTTTGGGTCCTTTCACTCCGTAACATATGGATAGGCATGGGTCTTCTCGCGTGGACACTCATCTTTATCTACGTGCAGGTCAAAATGGTGATGTGGCTTCAGCCACTGCGGACAAAGCGCATTGAAGGAGACAGTCGAATGACCGGGGCACTTTCTGATGCAGTATTGAATCATTCAACGATTACGTCATTTGCCGCCCTGCCTCACGAACGTTCGATATTCACCTTCGAAACGGGTCGGTGGTATGACGCAGTACGGAAGACGATGGACGCGTATACTTGGGTATTTGGTGTCCAAGGATTACTCGCCTTTCTCATCGAGATATCGATTCTCGGTAGCTTCGCATACTTCTGGCAAAAAGGTCTTCTGACGATTGGCGATTTCGTGCTCATTCAGATTTATATCATCGGCGTTATTAATAATGTCTGGGATATCGGGCGCAATATGCGCCAGCTCTATGACGCGTTCTCGGAGGCGACCGAGATGCTCGACATCATGGAGTTGCCGCACGGGATTGCCGACGCGAGCGGTGCGAAACAGCTCGTAGTCACCGAGGGAGCGATTACCTTCAACAAAATCCGCTTCGATTATCGCGATGACACGGCGA
Organism: Minisyncoccia bacterium; assembly: GCA_038912545.1. Classification (GTDB taxonomy): domain Bacteria; phylum Patescibacteriota; class Minisyncoccia; order Phycocordibacterales; family Phycocordibacteraceae; genus C7867-001. The sequence continues at coordinate 12,887 of JBCLFD010000007.1, forward strand.
TACTGAACGACTTTGAGCTCGCGATTGCTTCGCGGGAGAAGCTGGCGTTCATCGGCGCGTCAGGGGCGGGGAAGTCCACCATCGCCAAGCTCCTCCTTCGTCTCTACGACTTGACCTCTGGCGAAATTCGCATCGATGGGCAGAATATCGCGCAGGTCACGCAGGAAAGCCTGCGTCACGAAATTGCATTTGTCCCGCAGGAGCCGATGCTCTTCCACCGCTCGCTTATGGACAATATTCGTTATGGGCGTGAGGGAGCGACCGATGCCGAAGTGCTTGAAGCATCGAAGCAGGCGCACTGCTACGAATTCATTTCTAAATATCCAGAAGGATTTAACACGATGGTCGGCGAGCGCGGAGTGAAGCTCTCGGGCGGCGAACGCCAGAGAGTCGCGATAGCACGCGCCATCCTGAAAGATGCGCCCATCCTCATTCTCGACGAGGCGACCTCAAGCTTGGATTCAGAATCAGAGGCGCTGATTCAGGACGCACTTGCTCGGCTCATGGAAGGGAAGACCGTCATCGCCATCGCGCATCGGCTCTCCACCGTGATGAAGATGGATCGGCTCATCGTGATAGAGAAGGGTCAGGTCGTACTTACCGGCTCGCACGCGGAGCTACTCTCGCACAAGAGCAATCTCTACAAGAAGCTCTGGGAGATCCAAGCGGGCGGGTTTATTCGGGATGAGGACTAAGCGTTGAATTACCGGCATAGTCTGGTAATCTGGAGAAATCGCCGGTGTAGTTCAAGAGTTAGAACGAGGGACTCATAAACCCTAGACGGTGGCGCGACTCCACCCACCGGCACATACATCAAAAGGGTGTGGATAAGGTTAGTCGTGAGCACTGTCACGCGATATAATGGGAATATGCCGATGTTTAGAAAAGTAAATAAAGATTTTTTCAAGAAGTGGTGTCCCGAAATGGCATACGTACTCGGCTTTTTTGCGGCGGATGGATACATAACGCTCAATAAGCGAGGCGCTAATTTCTGGTGCATTCAAATTACGGATCAGCAACTACTGGAATCTATACGAGAGGTCGTCGGTTCAGAACATGCGATAAGCATTCGAGAGAGATCGGGCAATGCCAATACGATTTATCGCTTGCAAATTGGGAGCATAGAAATGTGTGATGATTTACGACGTCTCGGTATGAAAGAACGAAAGACCAAGAGTATGGCGATTCCGAATGTTCCAAAAAAGTATTTTTCACATTTTGTTCGTGGCTATTTTGATGGTGATGGCAATGTGTGGGTCGGGTACGTCCATAAAGACAGGGAAGTGAAATTACGCACGATCCGAACGGTATTCACATCGTGTTCTCAAAAGTTCTTGGATGTAATGAAAGAACAACTAGAAAAAGCTTACATACCGCGTGGCGTTCTTTCAAAAAGCAAAGGTAATTATTTTCGCCTTACCTACAGCGTTAATAGTTCTTTGAAATTGTATGATTTGATGTATAATCACTCTGCTTCCTCATTAGGAAGTTTGTTTCTTGAACGCAAGAAGATTGTGTTCGAAAAATTCATTAAATTGCGGTCGTAGCTCAACTGGTTAGAGCATCCGCCTGTAGCCGTGCAGCTTTCTCAAGAAACTGAGATTGAAACTCTCTGGGATATCGGTGGAGGCTAAGTCTTGATTTCAAGATATGCGAATACCGAGGGAACCCCTTTCACGCGGAAAGGGGGCGCCGTAGAGACTAGATACCGGAGCACCTAAAGGGCGACCCATGGTGAAGATATAGTCCATGCCGTTATGAAAATAATGGATATCGTGCACGCGGAAGGTTGCCGGTTCAAGTCCGGTCGACCGCGCAATTAACAAAAAACTCCGAAAGGAGTTTTTGTGTTTGTGTTTTAGGCCCTGCCGTACTTATCTTCAAGGCGATGGATGTCGTTTTCGGCGAAGTCGCCGAATGCTATTTCAAGGAATGAAAGGCCTAGGGGGCCGCCCTCAACGCGATGTTCGCTTTTGCGCTGGCAGAAAAAAGTGTCGCCCTCATGCGCGTCGTGCCCCGTACCATCAATGACCACTTTGCCCGAGCCCTTAAGCACGCGCCAGAACTCGTCGCGATGTTCGTGCGTCTGTAAACTGATCGCTTCACCCGCTTTCACCGTCACAATCTTCACCGTCGTTTGTTCGTTGAGCGTGAAGCGTTCAAAATCGCCCCACGGGCGAATCTCTTTTTCATAATGATTGAGTCCTTCCATAGGATAACGTCATTGTAGCGCATACTAGTCGGCTATAATAAAAAGATATGCACGGCATGCACGGCTTCACTCATCTGCGCAAGCGAATGCGAGTTTCTGGCGGGATGGAACCTTTCCCCGCACGTTCTGCGCTTAAACGCTGGCTTGACTACATAATGTACGGCGTCGGTGTTCTCGCACCGCTCGCACTCCTCCCGCAGATTATCCAAATCTATTCCACCAAGAGCGGGGCGGGCGTCTCGTTCATGACTTGGTCGCTCCTTATGTGCGTGAACGTAATGTGGGGCATCTATGCAGCGGTGCATAGGGATAGACATATTCTTTTTGCCAACTCGCTCCTCTTCTTCTTTGACGCAGTCATTGTTATCGGACTTTTGATGTATAGATAGACCAATATAAAAATATCGGATAGTATTCGTCAGTGCACCTTTAGCGTGCCGTGATAAGCCGAGATAGCTCAGTTGGTAGAGCAGCGCCATGGTAAGGCGCAGGTCGTCGGTTCAATCCCGACTCTCGGCTCGCCGGAGTAGCTCAGTTGGTAGAGCAATTCATTCGTAATGAATAGGCCATCGGTCCGAATCCGATCTCCGGCTCAAATGGAAGAAAAACACACACAGCGACTTGCCGAACTGGAAGCGATGATGGCATCGCCCGATTTCTGGGCGGATAAAAATGAGGCGCAAAGATTGGTGCAGGAATATCAGGCGTTGAAAGAGGGGGTGGAAGGTGACCCGCACGACCGCGGGAATGCGACACTCGCGATACTCGCGGGTGCAGGCGGGGACGATGCTGAGGATTTCGCGCGGATGTTACGGCGGATGTACGAAGGTTATGCCGGTCAGAAAGGATGGCGCGTGCGCGAGCTCCATGCGAATGAGAACAATCGTGGCGGGTATCGTAATCTCGTTCTGGAGATAACTGGTGCGAATGCGTATGGTCGCCTCAAGCACGAGGCGGGCGTGCACCGCCTCGTGCGCATCTCGCCCTTCAATGCACAGTCCAAGCGTCAGACGAGTTTTGCGCTCGTTGAAGTATTGCCAACACTCGTTCCGACGGACAAAGTGGAGCTCAATCCCGACGACTTAGAGATACAGTTCGCCCGCGCCGGAGGCGCGGGCGGTCAGAACGTGAACAAGCGCGAAACGGCGGTGCGCATCCTCCATAAGCCGACCAATCTATCGGTACATGTTTCCTCCGAACGGAGCCAACTACAGAATCGCGAGAAGGGTATGGAACTCTTAAAGGCGAAAATATTTGCAAAAGAAGAAGCCGAGCGCCAAGCGACAGCGAAAGGCCGTTCTATCGCCACAACCACCGCGAACGAATGGGGGAGTCAGATACGCTCCTATGTCCTCCACCCCTACAAGATGGTCAAGGACCATCGTACAGGCCACGAATCGGGCAACCCCGACAAGGTCCTTGAGGGCGACCTTGACGATTTTATAGACGCCACCGCGACGAGTGAGGTACAATAAAGAGCGACAATGATTTACTTTGATAAGGTGACGAAACGATACGGAGATATGGCGGCACTGGACGAGGTGACGCTCTCGGTCGCCCCTAAAGAATTCGTCTCTATCGTCGGTCACTCGGGCGCAGGGAAGACGACACTTCTGAAGCTCCTTCTCGCCGAAGAACGCCCCACCGAGGGGTCGGTTTTTTTTGAATCCGTTGATGTGAACGACTTGCCGAGCTCTGCGCTCCATCATTACCGACGCAAGATCGGCGTCGTCTTTCAGGAATTTCGTCTCATCCCGAACAAGACTGCCTACGAGAACATTGCATTCGCAATGGAGGCGGCGGGCCGCACCGATGACGAGATTGCCTCTGACGTCCCCTATATTCTTGAGCTCGTTAATTTGGAGGACAAGGCGAGCCATTTCCCGAGCCAGCTTTCGGGCGGAGAGAAACAGCGCATCGCTATCGGCCGGGCGATTATCAATCAGCCAGAATTGATAGTTGCCGACGAACCGACTGGCAATTTGGACCCTATCAATACCTATGAGATTGTTGAGATTTTGAAGAAGATTAACGAGCTTGGTACGACGATTGTCATCACCACGCACAATAAGGGAGTCGTCGACGCAGTAGGGAGTCGGGTAGTCACCATTGACCGCGGGAAGGTGGTGCGCGACGATGCTAAAGGCCAGTATGTGCTGTAAAATCTAACTATGAACTGGATGATTATACGGCGAATGTTCGAAAGCGGAGCAAAGAACTTTGTGCGTGGCGGTGCGGTCTCGGTGGCTACCGTGCTCATCATGACGGTGACGCTCGCTATCATCGGCGCGCTCATCTTCCTTTCCGCGCTTCTCTCTTACACGCTGGATACGATTAAGGACAAAGTGGACGTGTCGGTCTACTTCGTCACGACCGCCGGCGAGCAGGAAATCTTTGTGGTGAAGGATCAGCTTGAGAAATTGCCACAAGTTGCGAGCGTGACGTATACCTCGGCCGCTGATGCCCTTATCGCCTTCCGCATACGGCACGCGAACGACCAGCTTACACTTCAAGCGCTGGAGCAGTTGGGCGGGAATCCGCTTGATGCATCGCTTAAAGTGCGTGCCAAGGACCCTTCGCAGTACGAGGGCATCGTCAGTTTTCTTGAAGCATCGCCTGCCTTAACTGCGGGAGGAACATCCATCATTGACCGCATTAATTATGCACAGAACAAGGACGTCATTGACCGCCTCTCGTTCGCGATACAAGCGACGCGCGAGATCGGTTTCGCGGTGGTGCTTCTCTTCGCAATCGCTTCCATCCTTATCGCCTTCGCGACTATCCGTCTCGCTATTTACACGGCGAAGGATGAAATCGGCGTGATGCGTCTCGTGGGCGCCTCCAATGCGTATATCCGTGGGCCGTTTATCGTGGCGGGCGTCATTACGGGCGTTCTCGCCGCGTTTTTCGTATTACTTATCTTATGGCCCGCGACGTGGTACGCGGGCGCGAAGACTGCGGGATGGTTCGGTGGATTCAATCTCGCGACCTATTATGGAAGCAACTTCTTCCTCATCTTCGGCATCGTGATGGCCTCCGGTATCGTGCTCGGCTCGGTGGCGTCGTTGCTCGCTATCAGGCGGTACTTGAAGGTTTAGCGTATGGCGAAAGAAGGTCACAAATACATCTTCGTCCTTGGCGGGGTGATGAGTGGTGTCGGGAAGGGCATAGTCGCCTCGTCCGTCGCTCTTCTCTTGGAACAAAAAGGGTATTCGGTAAATTTAGTAAAAATAGATCCGTACTTGAACGTGGATGCCGGTACGATGAATCCGACCGAGCATGGTGAGGTGTTCGTGCTCCGCTGCGGGCTTGAAACCGATCAGGATATGGGGAATTACGAGCGATTCCTCGGACGCGACCTGACACCGAACGATTATATGACAAGCGGTATGGTGTATCAGTCCGTGATTGAACGTGAACGCACTCTCGGGTACGGCGGGAAGTGCGTTGAAGCTATTCCGCATGTACGGGACGAAATATTGCGCCGGATAGGAAACGCGGCTGCCGAGAATGGCAGCCGCGTCTCTGTCATTGAGATTGGTGGGACCATCGGCGACTTTCAGAACGCTTTATTCATTGAAGCGGCGCGCGTGCTCAAGATGCAGTACCCCGATGACGTTATCTTCGTTATGGTCTCGTACCTGCCGACCCCAGGGACGCTCGGAGAGATGAAGACGAAGCCGACCCAGACGGCGGTGCGCGACTTAAACAGCTACGGCGTCCAAACCGACTTCATCGTCGCGCGCTCCAAGGAGGCGATTGATGATAAACGCAAGGAGAAACTCGCTATCGCCTGCAACGTCCGCAAGGACCACATCATTGCGGCACCGGACATTTCAAGCATTTACGAAGCACCGCTTAATTTTGAAAAGGACCGGCTTGGTGAGGCGATCATTGATGCACTTAAGTTGCCGGAAAAACGAAAGGCATCGCTCGCGCAGTGGAGTCGGTTCGTGCGAGCGGCGACTAATCCGCGCGCGCCAGCTGTAAACATCGCAGTGGTGGGGAAATATTTTGATACGGGCAGTTTCGTCCTCGCAGATGCCTATCTCTCGGTCATTGAAGCGATTAAATTTTCTGCCGCGAAACTCGGTCGCCGGCCGGTGCTCACGTGGATTAATTCTAAGGACTTCGAGAAACGCCTGCCTGCCGGCAGGCAGGGAAAACCTGTTTCCATGCTAAAAAAGTTTGACGGTATCATCGTGCCGGGCGGGTTCGGCGAGAGCGGAATAGAGGGAAAGATTAAAGCGATTAAATATGCGCGTGAAAATAAAATACCGTATTTCGGTCTCTGCTACGGCATGCAGTTGATGGTCATAGAATACGCGCGCCATGTGCTGGGGCTGAAGGACGCGAATACGACCGAGATTAAAAAGACCTGTACCGACCCGGTTGTGGACGTTATGCTGGAGCAGAAGAAGCATCTCGCGGATAATAAATATGGCGGGACGATGCGTCTCGGCTCGTATCCGGCATATCTGAAGAAGGGGACGATGGCGCGCTCCGCATATAAAAAAGAATTAGTTGAAGAGCGTCATCGCCATCGCTACGAAATTAATCCGGCATACGTGAAGCGGCTTGAAGAAGCAGGCCTCGTCTTCTCGGGCACATCGCCCGACGGCATCTTGATGGAGATTGCTGAGCTCCCGCAGAAAGTGCATCCCTTTATGCTCGGGACGCAGTTCCACCCCGAGCTCCAAGCGCGCCCACTCGCTCCACATCCTCTCTTCACTGGCTTCCTCGCCGCCGCCGTCAAACGCCGCAAGCGCCGCTAACAAAATGTGCAACACCTGGTGTTGAACAAACCGTGTTTTTGCAGTAATGTCTAACTATTGCGGGATCGTCTAATGGTAGGACGCGACCCTCTGGAGGTCGTTATCTTGGTTCGAATCCAGGTCCCGCAGCCCGAATAAAACTCGCCCACTTTATTGCCCAAAGCTTAGTTACTGGTTACTATACATATATGTGGAAAGCGACCAACTCTCTTAAAAACGTACTTGGTATCTTCGGCCTACTTGCTCTCGTCGGTTTTTTCGCCTACTCAGTCGTCCAATACCGGAAAAGTGGCATTGAGCAAAGCGGGGTTGTCGCCTGTGTTAATGAGGAGTGTTTTTGGAGCGCGCATATTCATGTTAATGTCCCGATACAAATCTGTGGCGAGAAATATAGTTTGTCTAAATTTAAAGGCCCCCTTGCTGACTCGCATACTCATGGAGATGAAAACATTATCCATTGGCATGATAAAATCCTCTTTGACGCGGAGAAAAAGCAATTTTTAGAGTCATCCCCCTTCGCGCTCAATCTCATTTTCAAAACTCACGAACTTCCAATTACCGACGAGAGCCTGCTTGGTAAAAAAGACGGCGATCTATGTCGCGGTTCCGCAAGCACATGGAAGGTTTTTGTGAATGAAGTACTCCATCCCGATTGGAGAAATTATGAATGGAAAGATCGTGATATTATTGTCTTTGTCTTTGACGCGAGGACGGCGGAAGAAATAGAGAAAGAGCTTCGCCAAAATCCTATAAAATTTCCTCCCGTTGGAGAAGGTTAATTCGAAAAGTCGATGGTTTATTGGAAATAAATTATACGTATACTATGGATAACGATACAAATAAAAAAACATGCGCCAGGTGCGATAAAAAGGATTGCGCGCAGTGCGTCCAAGAAGACGGCAAAAGTTTCTGCTGTCAAGCTTGCTGTGATGAATATAAAAAGGAAAAAGAAGGGCAGAAGAAAGAAGAACCATCAAATGTTTGCAATTTCTGTTAAACGCGCCCTGCTCTCATGGAAATAACTAATCTGACCATGCCCATTTTGGTTGGAGCCGCGCTTATTGATAGTATCAATCCTTGCGCTTTTGGGGTGCTTATTTTTTTGCTCGCGTATCTTTACAAGGCTTTTCATTCCCGAAGGTTGGTGCTTATTCACGGATTCACCTACATAGCTGCTGTTTTTCTCACTTATTTGGTCGCCGGGCTCCTGCTTCTCCCCATTATCAGCCAGCTTGGCCAAATCGGCACTTGGACATACGTCGTAATAGGAATCTTCTTAATCATTGCAGGCATATTGGAAATTAAGGATTTCTTTTTCTATGGCAAGGGCCCGACCCTCGCTATTTTCCCTTCAGCCGCGAAGCGTATACAGATGCACGTAGAGCGCATTACGGGAAAACTCTCCACCTCTTTTTTTCTCGGCGTCTTTGTGGCGCTTGTTGAACTGCCGTGCACTGGGGCGGTGTACCTGGGCATTTTGACGCTGGTGTCGCTTGCCGGCCTCACGATTAACAATTTTCTCCTCTTGGTGATTTACAATTTCCTGTTTGTGCTTCCGCTCATTGTCATTCTCCTTTTGGTTCATCGCGGGGGAGAGACGGAAAAATTAGAACTGTGGCGAGAAAAGTACCGTGGACACATGCGCTTGGCCACCGGACTCCTTCTGATCGGCTTTGGTTGGTGGATGATTGCGTTTATTTTATAGCACCGCGCGCCCGAAGCGAAAAAACAAAGGAAATAAATGAATACAAAAACCAAAAAAAAGATTCTCTACATTTCCATTTTTTTCGCGAGTTTCATCGGGATAGGTCTTTTGAGCGCATGGCAGGTGACGCATCCGGCGCGTATTCTAAGCGGACTCACCCCTAAAAATTTTAATCTGTCATTTGAGGAAATCACATTTACAACGAAAGATGGCATATCAATTGCTGGCTGGTTCCTGCCTAGCCGGCAGGCAGGTATCCCCTCCAAGGCCTCGGCTACGGAGGGCAAGTCCGCGCCTGTAATTATTTTTTTGCATGGCTATCCGGCGGAGAAAGGCGACCTGCTTTCCATTGCCAACGACCTTCATTCAGATTTCAATATTCTTTTGATTGACTTACGTTATTTCGGAAAGTCCGGCGGTTCATTCACAACTCTTGGAACCAAAGAGCGTCTGGACTTGGAGGTCGCGATTGACTTTCTTGAATTGCGTGGATTTGAAAGAATCGGGGTTCTGGGATTTTCGCTTGGGGGCGCTACGGCGATTCTGCAGGCCGAGCAGGATTCCAGAATTTCCGCGGTGGTTTCCTATGCGTCATTTGCCGACCTAACTATTCTTGGTAAGGACCTATATACCCACCTTCCGGTTATTCGCGAAGCTCTTGTTCCACTTATGAAATTCTGGATGGAATTACTGTGGGGCATTGATGCGGATTACTCGCCAAAGGAAGCGGCACAAAATATGCAAACGCCAATTCTGATAATTCATACTAAGCAAGACGAGCAAATACCATTCCACCACGCCGAACTTTTAAGAGATGCCTTAAAAAATAATCAACGCGCCGAATTTTACTTCCCGGAGGAGGGTCTGCACGGAGAGCTGCCGACGGATTTTGACGAACGAGTGAAAAATTTCTTTCTGAAATATACACCCCTCTAGAATTGCATGCTCCACACAACCTTAAAAAAGAAATTAATTTTACTTGCCGTCGCTCTTACCGTCGTTTTGATTTTTTGGAGTTCAATAGTGCTTCAAGAGGAGTACGGGCGGTTAGTCGGCTTTTTCGAAAGTTATGTTACGGCCAGACCAGTTTTAAGCATATTTGTTTTTCTCATTCTGACCGTTTCCTCGGCAATGTTTTTCTTTTTTTCCAGTGTCTGGCTGGTGCCCGTTGCTGTTTCGGTTTGGGGTAGTTTGGCGACAGTCCTACTAATGCTTACCGGTTGGCTTTTGGGCGCAATCTTTTCTTACATTCTAGGCCGTTACGCCGGATATCCAATTTTAAAATACCTTATTCCGTCTCGAAAACTCGACTATTATCGCGATCTTTTCTTGGAGAATTCCTCTTTTCCTTTGGTTTTCTTGTTGCGTTTTACTCTGCCCTCGGAAATCCCCGGATATGCCTTAGGCATTATTCGTTTTAATTTTTTAAAGTATCTACTGATTACCGTTCTGGCTGAAATCCCTTATGCTCTTGTGGCAGTTTATGCCATTGAGGCGATTTTGAGCCAAGATCCGGTTACCTTAGGCTTAATCATTTTTGTTTGGTTATTGGCCGCGATACTTCTCGCGAGACTGCTTCACAAAAACTTCTCCCTAAGTAAAATCTGATTATGAATTATTCCAAATTTTTAAATCAATCCGTTTTTATTATATACTACTATTTATGAACAAACAGAATGTGCCTAAAATTCTTTTGACGATATATGCGATTTTTTGGATTGCGGTGGCCATGGAACCCCTTGATCGCTTCACTTGGTTTTTGGAAAATATAGTCATTTTTCTCTCTCTGCCACTTTTTATTCTCAGCTACCATAAGTTTCGTCTCTCAAACCGCTCGTATATCCTCATCTTCATATTCGCCATCCTCCATACCGCCGCGACATACTATACTTACAGCAACACGCCGTGGGGAGATTTTCTTAGCGCCGCAATGGGCTGGGAGCGAAATCATTATGACCGAATTGTTCATTTTCTTTATGGTGTTATGATGATGCCGGTCGCGGCAAATATTCTCGCGCTTCATCTTCCATCCAAAAAATTTTTCCGCTGGCTATTTCTCTTCAGTATTATATTCACAATCGGCTCTGTGTATGAAGTGGCGGAATTTCTCGTCGGAGTGACGACAAGCCCCGAAGAAGGACTTGGTTTTCTTGGATTCCAGGGCGATATTTGGGACACGCAAAAAGATATGGCTTTACAGGCGCTCGGCGCAATCATCGGGTTTTTTCTAGTTCAAAAAACTTTCCCAGAAACAAAGAGATTATGAATAACCAAAAGCTACAACCTTATTTTTTACTGGTGCTTCTTGTGGGAATTCTTGTTCTTGTTTTTTTCATTTTCCGCGAGCAAATTTTTCGTCAATTTTATAAACCAAACCCGACCTCGTTTACAGAGGGAATAACGAGTGGTGCGAGAAGTGGCGAGCTTGAAATAATTGCCGAAAATCTACACACCCCGTGGGAAATTGCTTTTTTGCCGGATGGCGACTTATTGGTGACCGAGCGCCCCGGAATGTTAAAGAGGATTGGCAAAGAAAAGCGCATTTATGCCATTGAAGGTGTTGAACATATCGGCGAAGGCGGGCTCTTGGGGCTCGCGCTTCATCCGCGATTTTCAGAGAATCAATGGATGTACCTTTACCTCACCACTAAAAATGGCGAGGGTTTAATAAATCGAGTTGAACGTTACCGTTTCGCAGGAGATCGTCTTACCGAAAAGATGGTAATTATTGATAACATTCCCGGCGCGGCATACCACGATGGCGGAAGAATCGCTTTCGGCCCTGATGGGTATCTGTACGTCACCACCGGAGATGCCGGAAATCCAAATTTCGCTCAGGATATTAATTCTCTCGCCGGCAAAATTCTTCGCTTGAAAGACGATGGTTCAATTCCGTCTGATAATCCATTTGGAAATGCGGTGTATTCTTACGGCCACCGCAACTCGCAGGGACTCGCGTGGGATGATAAGGGACAACTCTGGGCAACAGAACACGGACGATCGGGCATTCTTTCTGGTCTTGATGAACTTAACTTGATTGAGAAAGGTAAAAATTACGGCTGGTCGGTGATTCAAGGAGATGAGACGAAAGCAAACATGGAAAGCCCCATCACTCAATCTGGACCAGATGAAACTTGGGCGCCGGCTGGAGCCACTTTTTGGAATGGTTCAGTTTTCTTTGGAGGCCTACGGGGTGAGGCTTTATACGAAGCAAATGTTATTAATGAACGCAATGTTTCGATCAAAGTTCATTTCCGTAAAGAATTTGGAAGAATCAGAGCGGTTGTTTTAGGACCTGATACATTTCTCTACCTCATTACCTCTAACACTGACGGCCGGGGCGAAATAAAGACTGGTGATGATAAAATTATCCGAATCAATCCTCTCATCTTTCGCGAACTGCGTTAATTATGCTCAATGCCATTATTCTACAATTAGGGGCGGTGATAATGGAATACGGAGCAGTCGGCGTGCTCTTCGCAGCTTTCTTGGAAGAAATTATCGCTCCTATTCCTTCGTCGCTCGTGGCGATGTTCGCCGGCTTTTTCTTACTACCCACTGAATATACATGGCTACAAGCGGTAGGCGCCGCATCTTTAAAAGTCGCTATTCCGATGAGTATCGGCGTTACGGCTGGATCACTGGTTATTTACGCAGCCGCTTACTTTGGCGGGAAACCTATCATTATACGATACGGAAAATGGCTTGGTATTAGTTGGACATTGATAGAACAAACGGAACAGAAATTCATCAAGGGATATGCTGATGAACTTATTCTTTTTGCCGCGCGCGCATTGCCATTCGTCCCCAGTGTCGCCGTCTCTTCCTTTTGTGGTTTAGTCCGCTACCCCATTAAGACATTCATACTGCTCACCTTGGCGGGAACTTTTATTCGCGCGATGATTATGGCGATGATAGGATGGCACGTACGCGATGCGTATATAGTGTACGCCAGAATAATTAGCCAGGTAGAAATGTTTGTTTTTGTTGCCATTGGTATGGCGCTTGCACTATTTGTATTTGTACGTCTGCGACAAAAGATAAAAACTGCAGTCGCACATAAAGATAGTGTATAATGTGAAATGTTTAACATTGCCATATATGAAAACCAGAAAATTTCCATTATGGCTCGTCGGAGGAGTAATTTTCCTCATTTTTAGTTTATTCTCGACCGTAGTCGCTCTCATTGTTGACTGGTGGTGGTTTTCTGAAGTAGGGTACACGGAAGTTTTTATTACATCGCTGGTCGCCAAAGTGGTGCTTGGTTTAGCGGTCTCAATTTTTGCCACGTTATTTCTCCTTGTTAATTTTCTTGTAGCCACTTCCTCTAAAACTCCTTGGTTCGTCGTGTTACCAGAAAATATTCTAGGTCGAGTTATAAATCTTGATGGCCACACCGTAAAAAAGCTGGGGATTATAATCATCCTCGTCGTCGCCGTCTTTTTGGGACTCGTCGCGTCTTCCGGGTGGCAAGAC
>JBCLFD010000008.1:0-21105 GCA_038912545.1 Minisyncoccia bacterium
CTCGGCTTCGGCGATGAGCTCTCCAACGCGTTCGCTCGTGAGATGCAGTACGTCCAAGCGCCAGCGGTCAGAAAGGATTTGGTCAACCGCAATAGTTCGGTTATCAATCAACAAACGCTTTTCCGCGCGCGAGAGATTGGTGAGTGCCGTCACGGGGTATACTTTTGCCTCACTCATACGTACGAAAAGACTGTCGGCCATGGGATATCCCCAACCCAAGAGTTCAACTCCGGCACATTCGGCATATTTAATCGCTTCGGACGTAAATTTCGTATTCGTAATCAAAAGTCCACGATCAATGGGACACGCTCGTACGGTGGGATCGCAGGCAAAGATGTCGTCAAAGCGACTCTTCACATACAGCGCAACTTTGAGATCTGTTTTATACGCTGGGTCATTGTGATATTTCAACTCTGCGGCGAGATGCATATTCTGTCCCTGATGCGATGCGTAGAGGTCCGTCTCGTGCGATACACATTTTCCTTTAATAATTTTGCGTGTCTCTACCTGCCATCCCTCCGCTTTAAAAAGATGTCCTATAAAATCTTCAAAAGGGTGCCCCGTCGGTCCGAGCTCAAACAATGCGCGGCGGAGCGCATAGCGCGCGGCCACCGGCCGCGCTTCTCTGCGCAAGAGAGCGAAGGCGCGTGAGTAGATTTCATGCGAGGTCGTGCCCGAAGCGATGCTCGCACTCATCTGGTCGGCGATGCGCTGTGCCGTATGAACGCCCGCGCCCGAGCGTTCAAGCGACGATATAAGGCGAACGGGATCAAATGCTTCCTTGGACCCATCGGATTTCAGAATGAGAGGAAATTCGCTCATAATGAAGGAGTGGTGCTCGCTTCTGCCCCATTGATGCTGACAGAGATTGGTAACGAAGCAGGTGCAGTAACGGTGGTGGAAAAAGTGACTCGTGTCGGCACCTGAAGACAAATGCCTGAGTCGTCCGGCATCGTGAGCATAAGTGCGATGATCTGCGAGCTTGACGCCGTGCCCGTGAGCGTTGCGTGAGCAGTAACCAGAGTGCATGCGTTGGGAGCTATAACCGAACCGGTGATGGTATGCACGCCTTTTTTATATACGTCACGCACGCTTACGCTCGGTGTACGTATTAATTCGGCATCTTCTTTTTGCGGTATCGGCAATTCTTGCGTGCGGGGCACCGAAAGCACAAAGAGCACGATAATAACGAGCGCGATAATAGTCGCCGCAGTAGAGAGGCGGGTGAGTTTCAGCTTCATTCTGCAATAATAGCACCACCGACGAGGTCGTAGTTTTTATAAAAAACGATGGATTGGCCGGGGACTGGGAGTTCAGGCAAAGGGCCATCGCTCGTAAATACATTCCCATTCACGCGGCCCGCGCTACGCGGGCCGCGATACCGTGTTTGCGCGGTAATGGCCAATGCCTGGCTTTGGCCAATGTGCCAATTTGCATCGGAAAACCGAACTTTTCTTGTGGACACTAGGTGTCCGTCAGGTACTCGTAACTTGGAAACCTTGATTTCTTTCTTCTCAACATCTTTACCTACCACATACCACGGCCCCGCCAACAAGGTTAAACCTTTAGAATTCGCAAGGTTTAACCTTGTTGGCGCAACACGCTCGCCGATAGTATAAAGAAGCGCTGGATTCTCGGTTCCCAATTCTTTTTTTAAAAATTCTTCAACCGAAACGGGGCCGAGAAAACAGATGCCTTGACTATCTTTTTTTTCTGCGACCGGCAAATTAAATTTCTTCGCAAGTTTTCGTACTTCACTTTTATCCATATGTCCAACAGGAAAAATAGTAAACGCGAGAATATCTTTCGGTACGGCCCACAAGAAATAACTTTGATCTTTTTCACCTGCGCGATAGTGGCCCATTGCGATTGCGTCGGCGTCTTGCCTCATTGCATACCGATAGAACGCGCCGAACTTTACTTCTTTATTGCACATCACGTCCGGATTCGGCGTCCGGCCTGCGCGATACTCGGCTATCAAATAGTCAATCACTTCTTTTTTATATTCTGCGCTCGCATCCAGCGTGCGAAATGGGATGCCGAGCCGAGCCGCGACCCGCATCGCATCGCGGCGCTCAATGGCCCATGTGCAGGACATCTCGGGCGGGTACCAGCCCTTTATAAATACGCCCGTCACCTGAGCGCCCTGCTCCTTCAGTAGCGCTGCAGACACGGCACTATCCACCCCGCCCGACAGCCCTACATATATTTTTTTACCCTTGATTTCCATCTGCCTATCTAATCATGTTGCGGTTTTACCGCAAATACTGGCGCTGATTTGCGAGATGCTGTGCATAGGTGGTGGCGGTACGAAGAAGACCGTCACGGCCGGAGAGATAGAAGAGCGCTTTTGTTTGTGTCGGATTAAGCGCGGCATCTATTGAACTGAAACCCGGATTGCTGATGGGCCCCGGCGGTAATCCTTTGTGCGTGTAGGTGTTATAGGGCGAATCCACACCGAGATCAGAGAATGAGGGTGAGTATGTGCCCCGACCGTAAATATATCCGAACACCGCATCTACTTGTAACGGCATATCACGTTTCAAACGATTCCAGAGAATGCCTGCAATCATACGTTTGTCCGATATCGTATTCGCCTCTTTTTCAATCAGCGATGCCATAATGATGATGTCAGAGAGAGAATGCCCTGATGCAGAAATATCGGCAGTGAGTGGCGCGATGCGCGCCGTGAAGTTCGCGCGAAGCGTGGCTACGATGGAGTGAGCATCTTCGGCAAGAGAAAAACGATAGGTATCAGGAAAGAGATATCCCTCGTACGGCTGTCCGGCAGAGATAAAATCTGTTGCAGTTACTTCAGGAATTTCCTTTTCAATTCGTGCGGCCATTTCACGCACCGTCATGCCTTCAATAAGAGTAACGCGCATGGGCGGAAGACCGTAGTCGGCCGTCATAAGCCGATAAGCAACTTGAAAAATGTTGTCGGCTTCGCCAAAGCGGTATGCGCCGGCTTGCATCTTTTCTCCCGTACCAGTCACGCGCAACATATTTTTCAAAAGTGAAGGATGACGGATAATGTGCGCCTGCTTCAAGCGGGTCGTCGTTTCGGCAATCGTGGCTCCGCGCGGGATGATGACAATACTGCCCGGTACGAAATCGGCGGGAGCAGAAAAAGAAATTCGCCATCCGAAAGATACAAGGAGCAGAAGCAGAAGCAGGATGAGCCAAGTGCGCCAAAAGCGTATAAAGTGAAATTCACCTGCAGACAGCCCTGCTGAAATAAGACGTTCAAAAAATCCCATGATTACGTCGGCAGATTCGCTGGCGCTTCGCCGGTCGCGGACTGAATACGACTCATGCTTGGCGTTTCCACTGCTCGTGACGGGATATGGAAAACAGTGGCGAGCTCCTCGGTGCTCATCACCATTTCTTTTCCGACATGTGGTTCATAAAAGAATTGTCGACGGCGATAGGCGTCAATGAGATCCGCGGAAACCTTCTTCTTTAATTTCTTAACAAGGAATTCCCATGGATAATCATCAAAGATGGAGAGCCACCCGGTGATGCTGAAGCCATTCCATCCCTCGGAGTGGAACTGTTTGAAGATGCCGATGAGTCCGGCGATATTCACAATGTCAAACTTCGCACCGGGTGCAACGACATACACGCCACGTACGCCAACGTCAAAGGCGAGCTTAGAGACATTGCGTTCAATGGCGGCGATTTTTTCACTCTGGCCCTTCGTCGGATTCGGAAAGCCGGGGCGCTCCTCGCCAGTAGCCGGATCTGTGTAGGATTCACGAGTCGCCTTGCGAATCTCGTCCACAAGCTCTTTCGCCTCGTCTTTCCAGGTATACGTCTTCCCTTCTTTCGTCTTTTTATTATATTTTTCGCCCTTGTGGGCGCGTATGATGAATTGAAGCCAAAGCTGTTCACCCTTGCGCATAGAGCCCATGAATTCAATAAGGTTGGCGAGCGGGTCCACTTGTTCCGGCTCTTTCTGCACTTTATCAAGACCGTATTCAATGTAGGTCTTAATAGGAAGTGGATCTTTGTCCGTATGCTTGAAGTCGCAACCCCAAATACCGTATTCTTGCGGACTCGCAGTGATAACGCGTGTGTAGTCCGGCACTTCTACAAGCTGTGCGCCCGGATATTGCGCATACACGTGCGATTCCAGGATTCGCCGAAAAGCGACGCGCGTCCAAATAAAGAAATGTACCTGTCCTTCTATGGACGCGATTTCAAGCGACCAGTAGACGCGTACGGCACCCAAGACAAATTTTTTGTACCACGTGCCCTCGCCGCCGGTATGATGCAGACCGGAAAGCAGTGCTTCCATTGCGAGCGGCGTCTTCACGATATTTCGCGGCGGTTTGATTTCTAGCAGAACGTATTTCTGCTCTGCGATGAAGTCGGACCTACGCCAGATGACCCACAATGTCCATGCGCCTCCTCCGAGAAGGAGCGGAAGCCACACTGGAGCGATAAAGAGCGCCATAGAAAGTGCAAGCGACACAATGCTCGGCATAAAAACGAACGATACGAAAAGAATTGCGAGGCCGAGAATAAGAAGCGGGTATCCGGCAAGGCGCACGCCGGTATTAGAGCGAAATTTTCCAACCGCCTTATCTAGCGCGTCAAAAAACGGAATCATTAAAATAGTATAGCAACAAAAAAGCGCCCGGAGGCGCTTTTTTGTTAGACCGCTGTGTAATGCCCGTCTTTCTGCCGTTTGAAATAGCGCGGGTCGTTCAGGTTCACGAGAATCGTATTGTCCTTGACGAAGCGCGCCTTCCTCACGTGTTTAATGATGTCTTCTTTCTTCAGAGGACCTTCGGCAGTTATGATGTCGCGGATGACGTCGCGCACGACGCCCGGCTTATAACCCCACTCGGTGAGCGCGTAGAGACCGCGACCAACCAGCACGAAACGTGGATCCTTGATGAGTTCATTGTGCGTCGTAGCAACATGCGCCTTTTTGGAAAAGAGCGCGCCGATAGCGGTAGCAACAGCAGAGAAGTGCATCGGCTCACCCTGTCGCTTTATCGCGAGGTAAGCGTAATCGCGGATGCCCTTCACGTTAATCGCCGGTGCCGTCGCACGGCCCCACTCGGAGAGCGGATTACTCCCGATGTGCTTTGAGAGCGAGAGCCATCGCTTCAGCACCTGTTCGTTCTTGTACGCGTCATTGACGCCCTTGAGTTCATCAAGAAAGCGGTCCAGCAACTTTCCTTCTGGGACGACCTCGTCGTCTTTGAGCGAACCATAGAGACGTGTGAGCGCATCGTGAATCTTTTTTGCCGTCGCGTGGTCAATATGCCAACGCGCGAGGAAGTCGTTCGTCTCGCGTTCGCGAATAAAAGCGGCGCCAACGACGAGGAAGAAGCGGAAACGGTTCCGCGTCTTTTCATCCCTCCCGAGCGCTGAAAGCAGTGTGTCTTCTGGCACGATAGCGCCGAGTGATTCCATATAGCGCACAATTTCATCAAAAGCGCCTTGCGTTTCTTTGAACGTTTTGCTCGCGCGCACGGCGTCAAGACCTGCCGCTTCTATCTGACGGACACGTTCTCGGGTAATACCGAGACGGCCTCCGATAGATTCAAGCGTTTCACGCTCCGCTGTACCGCCGAGGCCGAAACGTCGTGTAAGTACGCCCCGTGCGCGCTCCGGTGCAGCCGAGAGAAGGCGCTTTACCAGCGCCGAACTATCAAATGAAAAAGAAACGGTGGTGCTCGGTGCTCTGCGGGTGGTGCGAGTTACCATAAGTATGTATTGTAATTTATAGCAAAACGTTAGTAATTAGTCAATACAGGTGCATTATACCACAAGGTTAAGAATCTTACCAACAACATAAATAACGCGGGACGGCTTTCTCCCGCCGAGCGCCGCTCTAATCGCCGGCACTTCATGCGCCAAAGTCAGAGCTTCTTCTTCCGTCCCGTGTAGGGAGAGTGTGATAGAACCACGACGCTTGCCGTTCACCTGTACCGTTATTTCAGCCGTATCCGTCGCGAGTAATGAAGCGTCAAAGGCGGGCCACGGTGCGAGGTGAATACTTCCCTCCCCGCCCAATTGCCCCCAGAGATGCTCCGCGAGGTGCGGTGCGAACGGTGCGAGCAGAATGACAAAGGTGAATGCGGTCTTACGCGACACATGCGGTTCTTTTTCTAATTCATTCAAAAGCGACATCAGTGCAGCGATGCCGGTGTTGAATTTAAAACGATCGCCGTCGTTAGATACTTTTATGCTCGCGTGCGCGAGTGCGCGCTGAATTGATGGACACTTAGTGTCAATATTCTGTGTGGACACTAAGTGTCCTTCAACAAGACGCACTACGCGCTCCAAGAATTTACGCATGGCGGAAACGCCGTCCAAGTTCCACGGATAACTGCCCGGCTCGTTGTATGGGCCGATGAAAGCCAGATAGATGCGGACGGCGTCGGCACCGTACTTTTGCACGAACTCGTCTGGATTGAGTGTGTTCCCCTTTGACTTGCTCATCTTACCTCCGTCGAGACCCATGATGAGTCCGCGATTGAATCGCTCCTTAAAAGGTTCAGCAACGGGAACAAGCGCAAGGTCGTAAAGCGCCTGATTGAAGAAGCGCGCGTAGAGAAGATGCATCGTCGTGTGTTCGGTCCCGCCCGAATATCTATCCACGGGCAACCAGTGTTGCATCAAAGCGGGATCAGAAAAACTATGTGAATTTTTAGAATCCAAGTACCGCAAGAAGTACCATGATGAATCAACAAACGTATCCAACGTGTCATATTCGGGCGTCCATCCCTCGCCGAAAATCTTCGTCACCCGCTCTTTCAACTCTTTAGACGAAGCTAACGGTGACTTCGGCCCGCCTGTGGTGAGCGTAGTCGAACCAGTCGGAGTAAAGTTCACATCCGTTGGTAATAGCCATGGCAAGTGCTCTGCAGGAATCACGTGCGGCTTCCCCGATGGGTCATAGACAATCGGTATCGGACAACCCCAGTAGCGCTGGCGGCTCACGAGCCAGTCACGCAATCTATATTGCGTTGCCTTCACTCCTCCCATCTCGGCAATTTCGCCCCACTCCGCAAACTTAGTGTCAACGATTGGCAAATTAAATTTTATTGCAAATTCATGATCCCTCTCGTCATGCTGTGGAACCGCCATCACTGCGCCGGTGCCGTAGCTTCCGAGGACGTAATCAGCGACGTAGATAGGAATCTCTTCTTTGGTCGCCGGATTGACCGCAGTAATGCCCTCTAATTTCACACCGGTCTTCTCCTTATTCTCGCTGCGCTCGCGTTCTGTTTTCTTTTCGGTTTCGTTTATATATTTTTCTATTTGATCCTTGTTTGAAATTTGAAATTTGGAACTTGTGATTTCTCGCACGAGTGGATGTTCTGGTGCAAGCACGACATACGTCGCACCAAACACAGTATCCGGTCGGGTGGTAAAAACTTTTATGGATTCTAAGGTTCGACCTTGGAAATCGGTCTTAAGGTCGAACCTTAAATACGCACCATCTGAACGGCCTATCCACGCTCTCTGCGCCTCTTTAATCTCTTCACGCCACGGGAGCGTCTCCAATCCGGCGAGAAGTCGCTCGGCATACTGTGTAATTTTCAAGAACCACTGCGTGAGACGTTTTTCTACCACTTCGGTACCGCAACGTTCGCAGTGTCCATCAATCACTTGTTCATTCGCAAGCACG
Source organism: Minisyncoccia bacterium (assembly GCA_038912545.1). GTDB lineage: Bacteria > Patescibacteriota > Minisyncoccia > Phycocordibacterales > Phycocordibacteraceae > C7867-001. The sequence continues at coordinate 7,655 of JBCLFD010000008.1, forward strand.
GTCTGATCCTTCGGGCACCACTTCACCGCCGCGAGACGTCGTTCGGCGAGCCCGTGCTCAAAGAGCTTGGCGAAAAGCCATTGCGTCCATTGGTAGTAGCTCGGGTCGCACGTGAGCACTTCTTTGCTCCAGTCAAACGAGACGCCCATACTCGCAAGTTGAATGCGCATTCTCTCAATGTTCTTATACGTCCATTCTTTAGGGTCTACGCCATTCTTAATCGCAGCGTTCTCGGCAGGCAGACCGAAAGCGTCAAAACCGATTGGGAACAATACGTTCTTACCGCGCATACGAAGCATGCGCGCGTAGATGTCGGTCACCGCGAAGGCGTACCAGTGGCCGATATGCAAATCACCCGAAGGGTACGGGAATTCAACAAGCAAGTAGTACTTTTCTCTTGTGCCATCCGCGAGGTCAGCTGTATAGAGATTAAGGCCCGACCATTTCTCGCGAGCGCTTTTCTCTATCGCTGTATGGTCATACGCCATTTACGGTTTAAGCGGTGGATAGAAGCTGGGGTCAATGGTTCGGTCGAAGCAGACCTTCCCCGTGTTGTGAACCCAATTATCTTGCATCATTTCCTTGCCTCCGACTGGCACGGGCATTGTGCGAGCTTCGGTAGGATAGGATTGGTTTGTGCGGCTCTCGGCATTAAACATCGCACAGAGTTTGAACGAGAGTGCACCAGTTGCTTCATAGACGTATGACTCTCCTGTTTGCGCATCTACTGGCACCGAGCCGTACGCGAGAGAATTGTTGAGGTCGGTAATCGCTTTCGGAAGTTGCTGTTTCGCTTGCCAGAAATACACGACTTGGGATTGTATATTCTGTAAGTCACTTACTTTCTGCGCGTCAAAGCGCGCGAGACGCGCTTCTCCTGGAGTACCGACAATAAAGAAGCCGGCAACAATCGTGACGAAAGCGAGGATTACCACGCCAATACCTACCGCACGCTTACGGAGCGGGAACTTATCCCAATACCCTCGTAGGTCACTGATGAAATGCATAAACACTCCTGTGGCGACAAGGAAGATAACAAGCACTTTGAGCAGAAAAGCTGTCGTCAGCGCCTCACCATTGAGGAAGGTAGTAAGAAGCGTGATAAGGTCTACCGCTACCGCAATGCCCGCAACGAAGAGCGTCAATATGAGCGCCCAACGCCGAACCCAGATTTCTTTGCGGGAAGAGTCGCGAGATATATCGGTGCGTATCAACCGCATCAAGAACATATAGAGAGGCAAGAGGACGATGATAGACGCCATCTTAGAACTGATGCCGCTCTGGTAGGGGTCAATTGGATAATAGTTGAGTACGTTCGGAAAAGCGTAATTTATATAATCGAACGTAAGAAGGATAAGGGCGATGACGCTCCAATAGAACGCTATCATCGCCCCTGCCCACAAGAAGAAATCCTTGGCGGTTACTTTGGGTTTGTCCATGACGCTGATTATACCACGTAATTGATTTGTTATCCGTGGAGGAAGACCATCACATCACCGTCTTTCACAATGTATTCTTTGCCTTCCGTACGCACCTTCGCGAGCTCTTTTGCTTTCGTCCAACTGCCAGTAGCAAGGAGATCGTCGGTCGAGACGACTTCGGCGCGGATAAACTTATCTTTAAAATCTGTATGAATAGCCGCGCCGGCGACAGGTGCCGTGCTTTCGCGCGGGATCGTCCACGCGCGTGTCTCGTCTTCGCCGGTCGTGAAAAATGAAATGAGGCCGAGCGTTTCGTACGCACCGCGGATAAGCGCAGCGAGTCCGTCGTCGTGCACGCCGAGCTCGCTGCGGAAGCTCGCACGATCGTCGTCCGCAACATCGTTCAGTTCTTGTTCGGTCGCCGCATCCACCATCACGGCGCGCGAGCCGAGCTCCGTAATCATCTCTTCGGCACGAGCCGCTCTGCCGTCGGCGAGCTCATCCAGATTATGTCCGCCACTTTTTCTATTAAATGCATAGAGAATCGGTTTCATCGTGAGCAGATTCAGAGGCGCAACGAGCATACGCTCCTCAGGAGTGAGTCCCGCATGAAGAGCGAGTTTCCCTTTTGCGAATCCTTGTTCTACTTTTGCGAGCACCGCATCTTCTGCAATCATTTTCTTATCTCCCGCTTTAATGTCTCCAGAAATTCTATCGCGACGTTTCTTAACTTGTTCAGAATCAGCGAGCACAAGTTCAAGGTTAATGACTTCAATATCTTTATACGGCTCCACTTCTCCGTCCACATGAATAATATTCGTATCATCAAAATATCGGACGACCTGAAGAATCGCGTCCGTCTCGCGGATGTGGGTGAGAAATTGGTTGCCGAGGCCTTGCCCTTGTGAGGCGCCCTTCACGAGCCCCGCGATGTCTACGAATTCTATCGCCGCTGGAATTGTCTTTACCGATTTAGATAATTCGGCGAGCTTCTGCAGTCGCTCGTCCGGCACACCGACGACGCCGACCGATGGGTCAATGGTGCAGAAGGGATAATTCTCCGCAGGCACCGACGCTTTGGTAAGCGCATTAAATAACGTTGACTTGCCAACATTAGGTAATCCAACTATGCCAATTTTTAGCATAAATTATTCACCACGCCTACCCCGTAGGAAGCTTTGCTTTCCTATGGGGTTCGGCAGACCCACGATGCCTATGCGCAACATCATTCCAACTTACCGTCAAAACCCGAAAAAAGAAAGTCCGACAAAAATACAAGATGGCGGAGAAGGGGTATGTGAAGTATTTTTAAAGATACAAATAAAAAGTAATTTTCTATGTATTATCTCTATATTGTTCAGTGTGCCGATGGAAGTTTTTATACGGGCATCACAACTGATTTGAAGAGGCGTATAAAAGAGCATACTACTTCGGTGCTTGGTGCAAAGTATACCCGTACCCGTAAGCCCGTGAGGTTGGTGTATATAAAAGAGTTTCCCGATCGTTCAGAATCTTCAAAAGAGGAAGCACGAATAAAAAAACTCTCACGGACTGAAAAAATTGAGTTAATTAAAAGTGCACGGAAAGAGCATGTGGCAAAACTTCGGCTAAAGAAAAAACATACGCACAGAGAATATTTGGAAAATAAAGAACAAGCACGAGAACTGATAACTGCTGAGGTGGAAAGGATGAACCTGCAGTATGGATTTATGTATGGGAAGATAGCCATTAGAAACCAAAAGACTCGATGGGGGTCTTGCTCTAAAAAAAGAAATTTAAATTTTAATTATAAATTGATTCACCTATCAAAAGAGGAAATGGAATATGTCATAGTTCACGAATTGTGTCATGTAGCTGAATTTAATCATGGCAAGCATTTCTGGGAGCTCGTGGCTCGTACGATACCAGAATATAAAGCGATACGTTCTAACATGAAGAAAAAAGGAATGGATTATGTATGACCCCATTTTCTGAAATGCTAAAATAGTATCGTATGCTAAAAAAACTTTTCAATATAAAGCCCAATGTGTTTTTTTTGGGATTGGTGAGCTTTTTTAATGACTTTTCCGCCGGGATGATCGTGTCTATCTTTCCGGCTTTCTTTACCTCGGTGCTCAACGCAGGCGCAGCTTCGCTCGGAGCAATAGAGGGGGTGGCAGACGCCTTAGCAAACTTTACCAAAATACTATCCGGCAGACTCTCTGACTCTATTCAAAAAAGAAAGTCACTTGCGGTTGTGGGCTACGCCCTATCGGTGGCAACGCGCCCATTTTACCTGTTGGTTGGTACTGTGTCGGGAGTGCTGGCTATACGGGTAGTAGACCGCATGGGCAAGGGCCTCCGCGAAGCACCGCGCGATGCACTCATCTCGCTCTCAGTCCCAAGCGCCGACATGGGGCGCTCATTTGGCTTTCATCGGGCGATGGACGCGCTCGGCAGTATCATGGGCCCCTTAGTCGCCTTTTTCATACTCAAATCATTTCCGGGAGCTTTCAATACGGTATTTATCACTGCGTTTTTTGTGGGAATATTGGCGTTGCTTTCGTTTGTCTTTGTACACGAGGTATCAGTGGTGGTGCAGAGCCGTCGGCAGGAAGCTCGTGCGCCCTATGCGCGCGGATTTGGATTGATTTTGGCTACGCTCTTTTTGCTTTCGATGGGAACCTTGCCACTCGCGGTGGTGGTATTGTACGCGCTCGACCTCGGTCTCGCGCTCTATTACATCCCGCTCTTTTATCTCTTTTACAATACAGCACAAACGCTCTTTTCTTATAGCGCAGGCAAGGCAGCTGACCATGTGGGCAGTACAAAAATCATCTTTCTGGGCTACTTTGTGTTGTGTGTCGGATACGGAGTTATCGTATTGAGTAGCAGTTTGTTCGGACTCGGGCTCGGGCTTACGCTTATGGGTGTCTCCTCGGCACTTACAGATGGCGTACAGCGAGCATTGGTGGCGCAACTTTCGGGTAAAGAAAAGCGTGGTAGTGCGTATGGACTCTTGAACGCCGGACTGGGTTTTGGCGCTCTCTTTGCTGGCGTGTGTGGCGGATGGTTGTGGCAATATGCGAGCCCAAGCACTTCCATAGCGGCAGCTACGGGTGTAATAATGCTCGGTTTGGTTTGCCTTTTGCTTGTGAGCAGATCATTCAAAAAGGAATTGGCCTGGTAGTCAGCATTAAGATGTATCTACTTCCCTGCCCTGCCGAGGCATTCTACTTTGCGGAACCACTTCGCTTTGGTACGCTCGGAGGCGCGTTCAGAAGGACCGAAAACTGTTGAGCGCGCGCGAATACCAGTGAAGCGGAGCAGGCAGAGCTCCGGAACGACGGTCGGCGGTCCGTACGCCCACCAGAGCAGGAATGGATTGGTATTGGAGCTAGTGATGATGCGAGCGGTACGGCCTTTCAGCAACTTCTTCCACGTGAGTCCGTGATCGGCGAAGTTGAAGGCGAAGTGTGGGAGCCACGCGCGGTCAAAGAGCCCTTTGAGAGCTGCGGGCATCGTGCTCCACCACGTGGGATAAAAAATAGCGATGTGGTCGGCCCAACGCACGTTTTCTTGAAAATCTTTCAAGTCCGGCTCAAGTTCTTGAATGCTTTTATAACCTTCGTGCAAAATTGGGTCAAAGTGCATCTCACCGATGTTTTGCCGGCGTATCTCATGCCCTGCCTCTCGCGCATACTTTTCATAACAATCGGCGAACGCTCCCGAGAGCGTGGCGGGGTCTGTGTGCCCGAGTAAGATAAAAATTTTCATACCGAACGTGGCCCGCCTGACCGGCCGGCAGGCGCCGAGAAAAAGCGGATGTACTGGAGAATGGCGTAGAACACGGCGGTCGAGACGACGTAGAGCGCCACTGCGGCGCCAAAGGTAAATGGCGGGAAAAGGCCGAGCGTGAGGAATGCGAGGAACCACCAGCCCGAGAACACGAGCGCCGAACCGAAGGCGAATGAAATCAATTTGCGCGAGAGCGCCCAGGTGATGGCGATGATGAGTATGGCGACCGCAACGAGTATCCAATAACTCGCCGAGACGGCGGGCTGTGGCACGACCTGTTCCTGATATGCCGTAATGACCAGTCCGAATGATGCAAGAAGAAGGAGTACCATACCGAAGCGGAGACCGTGTGCGATAACGATGAGGTGCACGCGCTCGGCTTTGTCTATAATCTTGTCTCGCATCGCACGCAAGTAAGCGAGCTCGCCCCACACGACAGTGACGACGCCAATGACAGCGCCGAGCGCTTGGCAGAAGACGAGAAAGGGTACGAGGGTTGCTGGCATACTATTTATAGTGAGCTTGTCGAACTATTTCTGCATCAAGGGTGCGAGCTCGGCGCGATACTTCTTCATCACGTCCATCGTCGCTCGCATCTCGCTTTCGCCACCCTTCTTGCGTCGCTCAATCTCTCCGCCGATTTTTTTGAAAAGTTCTGGATTCTTGGTGATGAGATTGGTCATCATCTCGCGCTGTGCCTCGGGCACGTCCTTTAACTTCCACTTGGCGTATTGGCGCAATAAAAAACTTTGAACGGACATGTACACAGTATAGCGCAATCACCCTAGACAAGGTATACTAGCTGGGTCAGGACTTATGAAATAATTTCACCTATGGCACTTAACTCAGCACTATCTCGCCCCCTTACCCTTGACGCCGACCTTGAGGCCGTCGTCGGTAAAGGCCCGATGCCACGCACAGAAGTCGTTAAACAGATTTGGGTATATATCAAGAAGAATAACCTGCAGAACCCTGCAAATAAGCGAAACATCCTCGCGGATGACAAGTTGAAGCCGCTTTTCGACGGCAAAGCCGAGGTCACCATGTTCGAGATGACGAAACTCGTCTCCGGACACATGAAGTAAAGAAGTCAGACTTCTTTAAAGCAAAACCGCCCTCACGGGCGGTTTTGCTTTTGTGCTGTGCACTACGAAGCCTTAGAGATTCTCTTTGCTATGCCATAGGTAATATTTAAAAAACATATCTGCTAATGCTTTGGCCGGATTGGTCGGCGCGCCAGAAGACGGAAAATGATGTAGTTCAATGCAGGGGACGCTGTTTAACTCCAGAATCACGCAGGGCTGGTTTTTCCAAGATACAGCGATATCTCTCGTTAGAAAATCAATGCCGGTTATTCGTATATCAAAAAAACGCGCGATGTCGTTAAACAATTTTAAATTATCCTTATGAACAATCGAGGTTACTTCAACAAGATCGCCGCCTAATTTCAAAAATGGGTCTTTTTGTAAATATATAATTTCTCCTTTTGAGGGAATTGTATTGTGGTCGTATCCTTTTTCCGCAAGCAATCTTTTTGTTGTTTCATTTTCAATAATTTTGTAGAGAGTGAATTGTTTCTGATGAGGTTCGCCTCTACGAGGGTCATTGTTCTTTTTATCAATAAGCTCGCGTATTGTTGAAATTCCATTGGCCACAATATTCGCCGGCACTTGTCGTACGCATACCACAAAATCAAAATCAATTACCGTTGCCCGATAAACAGAAGTGTTAGGAATAAATTTTTCTACAATGAATGCTGGCGAATAAATTACTGCGTGGCGAATCGCTTTCTCTAATTGCGTATCATTTTGTATGTTTGTAGTTACATGTCGGCTCACGGACCCCCCTCTCGGCTTGACAACGAGCGGAAACCCGATTTGATGCGCAAATTGTATTGCTTTCCTCTTTTGCCAAAACCAAAATGATTGACCATCAGCAATAGGAAAGCCGCCTTTTTTACAATGACGCTTGGCTAATTCTTTGTCGTCAACAATCTTGGTGGTATATTTATTTGCAAACTCCGCTATCGGCAATGTTTCAAATCGAAAAATTTTACTATCTATTTCCATTTTAAAATGGTTAGTGAAACCGAAAATTGATTGAAACGCATAAAAGACACCGCCACGTTTTCTCATTTCCTCAATAAAACAAGATGATCGAAGCTGAATATCAGAGTCAGTAAAATCAGTTTTGAATTTGGCAAGTTTTGTTATGGCAAAAACTTTTTCTAGAAAAATATCAAGAGCGACCTCAATTTGCGTTGGCAGTTTCAGTGGAGGCAAAAAGTGGTTACTCAATTCTGCTATCCATGTATTTAGGTGGCATAAGTTTGATTGTCCGCACTCTTTACAAAAACTTTTGCCTTTCATAAAGTGATTTTATCATTCTTTTTGGTGGACCCGAGGGGGATCGAACCCCTTACCTCGTGCATGCCATGCAAGCGCTCTACCAAGTGAGCTACGGGCCCGTTCGATTACTCTACTTGGTTCTCTTGAGTTGCTCAAGGTCGGCGAGGATCTTACGGACATCACGCGCGAGCGTTTCGAGCGTCGCGTCCTCTCGGCTATTCTTGTGCTCCTCCTCGCGCTCATCCTCCGTTATTTCCTCGATATCTTCGCTCATCTCCTCAATATTTTCCTGAATCTCATCCACGTCCGCCTCCACCTCGCGCAGGCTCTCGGTGTGGCGGTTCACCGTCATCTGGATGAATATCGCAAGATAAATTGCTTCAAGAGAGACGATGGTTGTCAGGATGAGAAGCATCAAATCCCATGAGAATATGCCACTGACGGAAAGGATGAGAAACGCAAAGAAGATGATTGAGTGGAGCACGAGAGAAGGTACCGACCCTATCCAGGTCGTCAGGCGTTCTATCGGATATCGGTCGGTATGTTCATTTTTCATATGTTTGGTGCTGTGCACTACGTAGTTTTAACGAAGTGGTGGACCTGACCGGTTTCGAACCGGTTACCTCCTCATTGCAAATGAGGCGCTCTACCAATTGAGCTACAGGCCCGAAGTGAGGAAGAATGAAAGAGTGTCCTCAATCATTCGTCCTGCACAGGAGAAATATATCACAAAATAAAATTTGGTCGGGCCGCCGGGAACCGCGATTACGCATTCTGCTACAACTCTCGCCTCGCCAGCTTGGCTCGGTCGCAGCCCCGCCTCGCGATGCTCGCTGCTGCTCGCATAACGCTCCGGCATTCGATTCCGGATGAACGCTTCGCGTTCTCGCACTTCTTCACTTCGTTCAGTCGGGCCGCCGGGAATCGAACCCGGTCTCTACGAACCCGAATCGTATGTACTACCGGCATACTCCGGCCCGGTGCGCTCTGCAAGATTCGAACTTGCGACCTTCCGCGTGTGAGGCGGACGCTCTAACCAACTGAGCTAAGAGCGCATTATCGCACTATAACGTATTCATGATAAAATCGCCCGAACGGGCCTATAGTAAAGTGGTATTACACGTCATTCGCATTGACGAGGCGGGAGTCCGATTCTCCCTAGGTCCACCACACTTGATATCTAAAATCTCTTGGGGGTGTTAAAATCTAAACATATGCTACCGGTATTGGAAAATCCTACACCACAGACTATTGAGATTGTAAAAACGAAAAAGTGGTGGTTGTGGGCGGTTGCAATTTTTTTGATTCTTTTGCTTGTAGTAGCAGGAATTGCCTTTGTGGCACCCGTAGTGCGCTCAGTTATTTTCAGCAAAATAATCGAAGTCATACCAGCACCATCCTTAAACGTGACTCCAACCAATGGCTCCTTACCACTCACAGTAAAAGTCACTTATCCGAACAAGTGGCAATCATTGATAAACGAGGAATGTAGTCATACAACTCCATTACAAAGACTTGGCGGAACTAAATTTACCATCGACTGGGGTGATGGGCGGAGCGGTACGCCGTGTGATACCCACATCTACACTGCTGCGGGTACATTCAACATCAAAGCGAAAATTTACGCGTTTGATGACGTACCGCATAACGATTGGGGTGGTGGATTTTCTAAAATGCTTTGGAAAGCCGCTGCCACTATTACCGTATCAGGTACCGGCGCAGAACCATCCGTTGAACTCTTGTCGCCACAAGAAGGAGAGTCGTTCCAATATCAGACCTTTCCCGAAGTAAAATGGAATATCACTACTGGTAAAAAACTTTCCTTGCTGGTCGACTTACTCGATCAAGATGGAAACACTTTTACCTCCGAAACAAAAAATGATATTGCATACGATGGAGAAGGGTCATTGCAAGTATGGCCAAAATCACTAGACACATATGATGCCCTTCTTCGTGCTGGCAAAACGAAATTTTCTGTCAGAGTACGTCTCATGGACAATGGAAAAGTTGTCGCAGAAAAAAGGAGTGGCGATCTATTCATGTCTGCTCAGTTGAATATCGAAGAGAGCCTAAAAGTATCTCCAACTAGCGGTTCTGCTCCTCTTAAGGTCTCACTTAATTACAATGTCTGGATTCCAGCATGTTTTTCGTACAAGATAGATTGGGGAGATGGGTCAGCACCAGACAGTATGGTACAAGAGGCAGCCGAGGGAACATGCATTTTGAGAGGAGAGAATAAAATATTTACCCATACCTATCTAAAGTCTGGGACATACATAATTATGATGAAATCAAATAATCTTGATACGTTCAAAAATCTCGATTCCATCGTCATGTACGAATCTGCGACCATTCACGCTCAGTAGATGTCTCAGAAAAGGAAGCCCGACCTCTCGTTTCTGCCGTCCATTCCAAATTCAATTCCCCCCCCCGCAAAAAAATCAGAATGGGGAAACGGCAAAACGAGAGGGCGGACGCGCGGTACTCCGCGCGGGCGTGAGCGCCGAGTCCGCGAGGCGCGCTGTGCCCATCCGTAGTCTTGACGGAGGAGGGATCAATCGGGGTTCTGTTGGAAATGAGTTCTGACTTTCTGGTACAATGACCACAACTAGGTGAGCGCGAGCTTCACCAAATGCGAGAGGAATTCGGGGAAGGTGACGCCGACGGCAGAGAGAGATTTCGGTAAGAGTGATTCGGTTGTGAGTCCCGGCAGAGTATTAGTTTCAAGATAATAAATGCCTTTCGAGCCAACGATGAAGTCACTTCGCGAATAGTGGCGCAGGCCAAGCGCGCGATGCATCACCTTCGCGAGGCGCTGTATTTCTTCGGCCTCAACGCGAGTGAAATTACCAGGGACAACTTCGCGTGTCGCGCCTGAATACTTTGAATCGTATGAAAAGAAATCCCCATTCGGTGGGACGATTTCAACTACAGGGAGTTCATAGAGGGGTTTGTCACGCAAATTTTCAACCACGCCCGCGGTCGCTTCGCGACCGCGGATAAGCTCTTCTACGAGCACGCCCGGCGCGCCATCAGCAAATAATTTCTGTACTGCCTCAAGCACATGCGCATACCCGCCGACGATGGAGACGCCCACCGACGAGCCCCAGCTCACGGGCTTCACGACCACCGGCTGGTGGAAATTGCGGATAATATCCTGTGCCACGGCGACCGCATTTTCGGCCTTTTCTGCATAACGGAAGTCAGGTACGAGTAGCCCCGCCTCCTTCGCACGCATTTTAGACATGAGCTTGTGCATCGCGAGATACGAGCCGAGTGCGTTCGTACCGGCATACGGCACACCAAAAAGTTCTAGCAATTTCTGCACTTCCCCATCCTCTCCGTATTCGCCATGCAGGCCGATAAGCACGACGTCGGTCTGGCGCAGAATTTTGTCGGGTGTCGTCGCACGACCGCGGTCGTGCCACACGCCCTGCTTATCAATATAAATATCGCGGGCAGTGTAGCGGTCCGTCGGCAAGCTCGCGAGCATCGCCGCGCCAGACCGGAGCGATACCTCATGTTCGCGTGACGGTCCGCCCCGCAGTACCCCAACAACCGTTTGCATAGAGGAAGTATAGCAAAGGAAATGCTGTTCAATCTTTGGTATGCTTCAACCATACCTCTATGAGCCCTGAATCCCCACAGCGACCAGTATCTACCCCAGAAGCAATGCAAAAAGCGTTTAAAGAACGTCTCCAGACAATTCTGACTTCCCAACTAACTGTTGAGAACATCGATTCTTTTGCAGATACTGCATATAACAATCTAGTTACAGTGACAAAAGACGTTGTTAACCAATATACGGTCCAGTTCCCAAAAGAGAGCGCTTTGTACTCCAATCCAGGCAAGGAAATAGAGGACGCTGCGTTTAAAGCATTTAACCTCGGGGAGGTGGGAGAAATGCTCGATAGCATTCAAGCAGTCAAAGAAAAAATAGATTATCTAAAGTCATACATAAGCACTTCAGTGCTTAGTACGGAGACAGTCATCGTTCCTCCTCAAGAGGGTGTGGAAGTACAGTTGCCAGAAGAAGGGGATGATGGAAGCATACAAGAAAAGAAGCTTATCCCGAGACTTCTTACGCTCTTATACATTTTGAAACACGACTTCGATCTCACCCCAGAAGATTTTTCAGTTACTAAAGGATCAGTTCGTCCAGAGATGTGGCGTAAAGAACCCTACTATCGAGTGGATGTCCCATATCTAGAGAGACAGGTCTATATCTGTGATGAGGAGGGCAACGCGAGTTATATATTTGATTCCTCAAAGCTGCAAGAACTCGGTACTTCCCTTGAGGAACTGGATGCAAGCGACAAAGGAGAAAAAAATGCCCTTATCGCTCAACACTTCGGTATTGGAGTTCGTATTATACAAAAATCTAATTGGCGCCAGTATGTGTCAGAAGCGCTCACCGACATCAAAGCGAAAGAGAATGTCCAATCGCGACCTGTTTCTGAATTCACAAAAAGAGAACGTCGTAATTTTCTCCCGTTTAATGAGTTTCAAACGGATGTGCGCGCACTTTATCCTGGAAAGGAGTCTGAACCAAGTGTGAGCGATTGGTATTTAAAAGAATATAAACTTCATCCTAATTGGAACTCTGCTCCGGATAGGTATTATAAATCTAAAGGTTGGGAAGGCTGGCCAGAGCTGGTTGGTGTTGAAAACGTTCTCAAGAGAGAGTTCCCAGCCTTCGATGACTTCCAAGCGGAGGTGCGGGCGTTCTATACAGGCGAGAGTAGTATAAATAAGTGGTACCACGAAGAGCGGAAAAAACATCCAAAGTGGCACTCTGCTCCGGATATGTATTACAAATCTACAGGTTGGGAAGGTTGGTCGGAATTAGTTGATAAAATGTTTGCAACTTTCAATACATTCCAGACCGAAGTACAAGTGCTGTACCCTGGGAAAGGAAATGTTCAGAAGTGGTATAAGAATGAACGGAAAGAACGGAAAGAACATTCCAAGTGGCCGTCTGCTCCATATGATTTTTATAAATCAACCGGTTGGGAAGGCTGGCCAGAGCTGGTTGGTATTGAAAATCGTCTAAAGAAAGAATTTCCAACTTTCGATCAATTCCAAGCCGAGGTGCGTGCGGCTTACCCTGGAAGCGGGGAGATACAAAAGTGGTACCACAAAGCACGGATGCGAGGCATGAACTGGCCGTCCAATCCACAGGAGCATTATGCTTCTATGGGCTGGAGAGGCTTCCCGGAACTACTTGGTATTGAGAACCGTTTAAAGAAAGAATTTCCAACTTTCGATCAATTCCAAGCCGAGGTGCGTGCGCTTTATTCTGGGAAAGGAAATGTTCAGAAGTGGTATAAGAATGAACGAAAAGTACATCCTAATTGGCCATCCCGGCCAAGCGAATATTATGAGTCTAAAGGTTGGATTGGTTGGAGAGATTTAATAAAGAAGAAAGAATCATCATCGCAAGCGTAATTGCTTCGAGCGGGCATAACGGTGACGGGAGAGCGAGAAGCGGTGCGCTTCGGCATTGGCGAGTACGGCATCAGCTTCGCTGATGCCGGCGGCGCGCGCTCCGATGACTTCGCGTGGGCGATGACGTTCGTCCTTCACCACCGCCGCGACAGAAATCTTCACGCCCGCTTCGGCGAGAACCGATTCCGCCACTTTCTTCTGCGCACGCCCGCCATCTACCACGATAACTTTCGGATACTGCCACTCGGGGTGGCCGAGACGCCGCGAGAGAATTTCTTTCAACGAAGCAATATCGTCGTTCTTTTTCACACCCTTAATCTTGAATGTTCTATATTCACTTTTCACCGGTGACCCATCAACAACGACCGTCATCACACCAATCGCATTCGTACCCGAGAGATGCGCCGTATCATACGCCTCAATCCGATATCCCCCATTTCTCACGACCGTGAACTTT
>JBCLFD010000009.1:0-20159 GCA_038912545.1 Minisyncoccia bacterium
GCTGTCGCAGCATTATAGGAGTTGCTTCCTCCTCCTATATTTACGTTACTATAACTAGACTCGGAATCAAGCACGAACATCAAAACATCTTCCTCTGAGCCAGAAGAATAATGCGGCATAGCAATACGAGCAAACTTTCTAACACCATTTGTTGTTGATGTCTGATTAACATCTGCTCCAAGACGCAATGCTAGACCTGAACCTGTTCGCAAATCTAATAGCCCGCCCGGATTCGTCGTCCCGATGCCGACGTTGCCTTCTATTATCATTCCATTTGACGGAGCAGCGACTCCATAATTCGCCCCGACTGACAATCCGCTTGTAACACTCAACTTTGACCCTGGCGTCGTCGTCCCGATGCCGACGTTGCCGGAAGTGGCGAGGAAGAGTGATGACGTTGCGGTAATGGTGTTGGTGGCGGAGAAGTATGGGAACTGGCCGGTGGTGCCGGAGTAGAGGGAGGTGGTGGCGACGGTGAACGTTCCTTGCGCTCCCCCCACAAACGCGCCGATGGAGCCACCGGAGTAACTAAAACCAAGACCGAACAATGGTGTGGAGGTGGCGACTGACTGCACCGCGACGGTGCCTGCGCCGTACAGAAGTTGAGAGGAAGTGAAGGTGGTTTGACCGGTGCCTCCACTCGCCACTGCCAAAGTACCACTGATAGTGGAGAGTGTGGTGGTGGCAACCCACCCAGGGATACCGTTCACCGAGCCGAGGACAAATCCTCCGGTGCCGATGCCGAGCTTGCCCCAGGCGTTTGCGCTGGAACCGTAGAGAAGATCGCCGGTCGTAACGGTTGAGGCGCCGGTACCGCCTGAAGTTGCGGCAAGGGCTGAGGCGAGTGTAAGAACTCCAGCAGAACTAAATGTGGAAGTGGCAGTGCCACCGAAGTATGCCGTATAAGCAGAAAGTTGGGTGGAGGAAGATTGTAAAAACTGCTGGAGACCTGTGAATGTGTTCGCGTTGGTGAAATCGAAAGCAACTGATCCGTTTGTATAGGACAATGGGGCAGAAAATGTCGTTGTTGCGACAAAGGTCGGGACACCGTTCACCAGCGCGAGTATTTGTCCGTTTGTCCCAGCAGAGGTCGTCGCAATCGCTCCTGTTCCATTGCCGAGAAGCACGGTGTTGGCCGTAAGATTCGCCCAACCGGTGCCGCCGTTTAACACCTGCAAAATTCCAGAGACATCGGCCGCAAGATCCACGAGCGCCGTTCCGACTGCGCCTGCAGTCGCTTTAAGAAAACCGGAGAGCGAACCGATGGAAAGATTAGAAGTAAATAGATTTGTAGAACTTGCGGTTGTTGAGAAAAAATTTGTGGATGTTGCATTCGTCATCGCGATATCGCCAGTCGCACCGACTGAAAATATATTTGTCCCGCTACTATTTTGAATTTGAAAAAGATTTGCAACTTGATTTAACACACCGATGAGTGAAAGTGCAGTGGATGCAGTACTCGTCGCGGAAATCGTTACAAAAGAATTCGCGACTGGCGTCGTCGTTCCGAAAAGCGACGGTGTCGCCGTTCCAACAATCGCACCGGCGACTTGAGCAAACGATGCGGAAGTAATTTGTTGTCGTGGTGATAATGTTTCTGAACTATTGTTGTCAGAAGAAACTTCAACCTGCAAATAAAGTGTACTGGTATTTGAAAAATCTAAATTAAGGGAATCGGGGTACCCATTCGCTGTGTCTCCAATGTTCACCGTGAAGACTCCTTGTCGGACAGAAGCGGTAGTCGTCGCGGGAACAGTGCTTGGCCATAAACGAGTTCCCGCACCAACCGTAGGATTGTTCCAAATTGAAAATTTAAAATAATAAGTCGTGCCACCAACACTACCAAGAAGATCACCGCTGCTGTTGGTCAGACGGCCTTGATAACTGATAATCTGTGGTGGGGTTTGCGCCGCTTGAACAACAGCAAATGGGAGGAAAAGAAAAATCCCAGTAATAAGTAAGGTTGTAAAAAAATGCGAACGAGTGAATAAAAAGAGTCTTTTATTGCACATAATTACTCCATTAGTATAAGCCTTAAACGTAATGATTTACTTATGTTTTTAGATTTTTTGTGGATAAGTTTTATGTGACCAAAAAAGAATTATTCCTGAAGTTTTTCAGGTCACTCAAAAATATTCTTTGTGGCACTCCAGACTGGATCATTCAGATCATTCTAGTGAATGACAAATGGCCATTGATTGAGACAAAAAGCTTGCCGAGATACGTTGTACATAAAGAGAATCTCGGCTAGGCTAGCCGAGATTCTTATCCGAGAAGAGCTTTGACGCGCGCTTCAACCGGAGGGTGCGTGGAAAATAGGCCTTCAAGCCAGGCAAGCTTCTTCCCTTCTGGTCTACCAAACGGTTCGTCTATGAAGAGATGTGCGGTTGCATGCGATGCGTGACGCATGGGTTTATTGGAGGCGCTAATCTTTTGTAGCGCGGAAGCGAGACCTTCCGGATAGCGCGTAAAAAGGGATCCCGAGGCGTCCGCGAGAAACTCTCGGCGCCGGCTAATCGCCATTTTGATCATTTGTGCTGCGATAGGCGCTAAGATAATGCCGATAATCCCCAGCACGAGCACGATTGCGTTCCCGCCTCTGTCACGATTACCTCCGCCATAAAAAGACATGCGGAGGAATATGTCGGCAACAATGGCAACGAATCCTGCGAGTACGACCGCTACAGTCATAAGCAGAATGTCGCGATTCTTGATATGCGAAAGCTCGTGTGCGATAACACCCTCCAACTCCGGTCGCGTAAGCATGGTAAGGAGACCGGTCGTCGCGCAGACAACGGCATGATTCTCGTCGCGACCGGTCGCGAATGCGTTCGGCGCAGGGTCATCAATGACGTAGAGCTTCGGCTTCGGCAAGCCGGCGGTTATGGCGAGATTCTCAGTAATCGTATATAAGTCGAAGAATTCTTCGCGCGAAGCGATTCGCGCTTTGGTCATAGAGAGCACGAGCTTGTCTGAAAACCAATACGCGTAGAAATTTGTAGCGAACGCGATAAAAACGGCGATATAGAGAATGAGCGAATTCCCGTAGTACCAAGAAATCGCGTATCCAATGGCGATGACAACAACTAAAAACATGGACATGAGAAACCATGTTTTGCTAATATTCCTATCCTGTTGTGTGTAAAGTGTTGCCATAAAATTAAATATATCTTACAACGTATGTGGCATATCGCCAATTTTCTCAAACTTAAATTTATCTAGTTTTTCATCCAGCAAATCTTCTATTTCCAATGCCATTTTAAATTCTTTTTCTAATTTTTCTGCGTTGTTAATCAATCCGCTGGTAAAAATTAATACTTCACTGTTAACAAACTCAACATCATGAGAAAATCCATTATCCAGCAACTTTACTAAGACATCTGGTGTGAATATCTCTAATGCTTCAATTTCATATTTTCTCGGAGCCATCAGGGTAAACTTTTTCTCAAACTCACTCGGAAGGGGTATTGTTTCTCCGACACTTATGCCATTCTCAAGCTCATAAAAATACCCTTCCTTACTGTTTAGATAAACATGAGGAAATGACCCGTCGAACTTGAATGCGAAAACGATATAATCATATGTTATTTTAGACTTACCAGACCCTACAGTAAAGTTATAATTAAAAATCCTGAACTGCCTGTCGTCGATTAGACCGGAGACAACATTAGAAATAGACCTGTTATCTCCTTGCGTAAACATTACACCAGATTCTAGTTCGAAGTTTCCATTCTCTATATATTCCCAACCATTGATATCTGCAAAATCCTTCCAAAAATGTTTTCTTATTTTTGAATTTACGTAGATTACACAGCCAGCTAATAAAAAAACAGGGATCACCCCACCTGATATAACACCAAGCACTACAAAAATTACTACTATAACCCAAAATTGCCATTTTGGGAAAAAGAGTAGTTCTTTTACAGCTTTTATTGTTTCTTTGGTAAAATTTACCGACTCTGGTGTTTTGAATTGATAATTTTTCATTTACCTACGACTAGAAGCTAACCTTAACTGGCTCTTTTGCGGCATCGTTGTTTAGCTCAAAGAATTCTTGTTTTGCAAAGCTGAATGTGCCTGCAATAATGTTTCCGGGGAAAGATTCTATTGCGGTATTCAAGTCGCGCACATTTCCGTTGTAGAAACGACGTGATGCCTGAATTTTGTTCTCAGTATCCGCAAGCTCTGATTGAAGCGAGAGGAAGTTCTGGTTCGCTTTTAGGTCTGGGTATGCCTCTGCAATAGCGAGAAGTTTACCAAGAGTTTGCGAAAGAGCGTCTTCAGCTCCCGACATTGCAGCGATTTGTGCCGGAGTAATGTTTGTCGGGTCAATGTGAATCTGTGTTGCCTTTGCGCGCGCTTCAGTTACCGCATCAAGAGTTGCTCGCTCGTGTGTTACATACCCCTTTACCGCCTCAATGAGGTTTGGGATAAGGTCATAACGGCGCTTGAGCTGAACATCAATATCTGCCCACGCTTCTTTTGTACGATTAGCAAGTGCGACAAAACCGTTGTACGCGAAAACAGCCCAGAGCACGATAACCGCGAGAACGATAAGAATGATGGTTGTGGTGGTCATGGATGAAGTATATAACTCTCTATGATAGAATTCAAGGGAGTAATTAATTGAAGTAATACGTATGGATGGAAAAACCTTGGGAATTGGTGCGGTGATTATTCTTATGGTTGCCGTGGGTTGGTTTCTGCTTTCAGGCACCAAAGCGAAAGCGCCAGCGCCAGAATCGTCGGTGACGAATCAGATGCCCGTAATCGGCAGTACCACACCCGAGATGATTGTAGAGAACGCAACGCCCAGCGTCACAATCGTCTACAGCGACCAAGGATTCTCTCCTTCGAGCATTACGGCACAACGCGGCACAACGGTGACGTTTGTGAATCAGAGCTCCAAAAAGATGTGGGTCGCTTCAGCTATGCACCCGTCACACGCCGTATACAGCGGAACGAGTTTGAGCCAACACTGTCCAGATACCGAGAATACCGCCTTTGACCAGTGCACTGCCGGAACGTCAGGAAGTTCATATTCCTTCACGTTTGATAAAGTTGGCACGTGGAAATATCATGACCACGTTAACGCAGGCGACTTCGGGACGGTGATCGTCCAATAACATCCAATGATGAACCGGACTTGGGGTGAACAGGTAGCGCACCTTCTTCTTCGTGTTGGTGTCGCTTTTGCCTTCCTGTATCCTCCCTTCGCTGCAATCGCTGATCCGGTATCCTGGATCAGTTACTTTCCCCACTTCGTCCGTGCAATACCAATTGATTCGCTTTTGCTACTGCATGGGTTCGGCGTGATAGAAGTGTTGCTCGCGCTGTGGGTGCTCTCCGGATGGAAGATTCGCATCCCGGCCGCACTCATGACCGTCATGCTACTTGGTATCGTTGTATTCAACTGGGCAAGTATTGACGTACTCTTCCGCGACATATCGCTAGCCACCATGACGCTCGCACTCGCACTCTGGCCGCAACCGCGCACTCGTGCGGAAATCAGCTCCTAGTGTACCGCGCTCGCGACTGCTTTGACGACACGTGAATCCAAAAGGTCGGGAATTATTTTCTCGGCGGTCGGGTGAGTGATGAGCGCCGCGAGCGCGCGAGCGGCGCGAAGCTTGGTCGCTTCGGTTATTTTCTTCACCCCGTGGTCAAGTGCACCGCGGAAAAGCCCGGGGAAAACGAGGGCATTGTTGATTTGATTCGGAAAGTCAGAACGGCCGGTACCGATTATAACTGCTCCGCCCTTCTTCGCCTCTGCGGGCAAAATCTCGGGCACCGGATTGGCCATAGCGAACACAATGGCGTCCTTACTCATGAGACGAATGTCCTCGGCAGTAGCGAGACCGGGGCCGGAAACACCGAGCAATACATCGGCACCGAGGAGTGCGTCGCGCAAGCCACCTCGCAGATGCTTGGGATTTGTGAACCGAGCCAATTCTTTTTTATGCGGTTCTTTGCGCGTAGCATCAACAATCCCCTTGCGGTCAAGGACGAGGATATCGCGTGCGCCCGCGGCGTACAGAAGTTTGGCCGTGGCGGTACCGGCGGCACCCGCGCCTGAAATCACGATGCGCACCTTAGACAATTTTTTATTCACCACCTTAAGCGCATTGATGAGTCCTGCGAGTACAACTATCGCGGTGCCGTGCTGGTCGTCATGCATAACCGGGATATCAAGCGCTTCAATGAGACGTTTCTCAATTTCAAAACATTTCGGTGCGGCGATATCCTCCAGATTGATGCCACCGAATGCCGGTGCGATCGCCTTCACTACCGCAACGATTTCATCAGGATTCTGCGTGTCGAGTACAATCGGCCATGCGTCTACGCCAGCGAGCGATTTGAAAATGAGCGCCTTCCCTTCCATTACTGGAAGCGCGCCGTAAGGGCCGATGTTGCCAAGACCGAGCACAGCCGAGCCGTCAGAGATAACTGCGACCGAGTTCTTCTTCACCGACATCTTCCGCGCATCACGCGGATGCTTCGCGAGATGCATGGACGCAACGCCAACCCCCGGCGTGTACCAGAGCGCAATGTCTTTTTTATTCGCGAGCTTCACCCTCCCTTTCGTCTCTATCCGTGCCCCTTGCTCCATAAACTTTTGCAGTATCTTTTTTGAATCCATAAGACCGCTAGTATACCGCTCTTACCGTGCGAGGTCATTCGCGAGCGCGCTCCGGGTCGCAGGACCGAGGGTACCGGTTGCAGTGAGATCGTGCGCACTCTGATACGCCTTAAGCGCAGCAGTTGTGCAGACACCGACTATGCCTGAAACTGGACAATCACTAAATCTCTTCCCTATCGGTGGATAGTAGCCGAGATAATGCAGTGCAGATTGGAGAGCATAGATGCCCGCGCCATTCTCACGTGACAACGCAGTTACGTTCGCGAAGTCATACGGGAGTGCCGCTGAACCGTAGGTCGCCACTACAGAATCTTTGAAAAAATCCTGCAAGCCAAGGTAGGTCGCATAGGCATAATCAGCAACAGCGAGTGGTCGTACAGACGCATTCTGGAACTGGGGCTCGTAGATGTAACCGTATTCGATGAGCATGCTTGCGCCGTCGGCGCTGTTGTTCGAGCCGATCGCTATGAGCTGTTGGTCCTCTACGACACCAGTATCTTCAATCGGGAGCGTACTCGTCGCATGATATGCGTTTAGTCGCACTGCGAGCGCACTCCCGATGGCGCGTGATGCCTTCGCATTTGAATACTGGTGGTCAGGAATGTAGATGGTGAAGCCGTCGTGCTTCCCGACAATCCCTGCTCGGCGTCCACCATAGTCGTTCAGGTGAAGATGCAGTGTGATGTCGTACTGATTCTCGCTCGTCCACTTGTTGATGCCGTAGAGCTTGATCGCCGCCTTGGTCGGCGTAGTGAGGTGATCGATTTGATCACTTAAAAGCACAACGCTTCCGTTCGCAAGATACTGCGCCATTTGGACCGCTTGAGACGCACGAAAATCTTGAATGGCTACTGCATTCGTATCGAAGTAGGATTGCAAAATCGGATTCCACGCAGTCTTGGATCGAGAGACCATGACCTCGTAGTGCGGGTTCTGCTGCAATAATTTTGCCAATGCGTCTGCGATATCAACGATGATGTCGCGTTCGTAGATGCCGTTAAATTCTGCACCGCCATAATCCGGCTCGTGTCCTGGCACAATGAGGATGCGCACCTTTTTATCAATCGGTGCCGACACCGTGCGATAATCATTTTGAATTTGCGCAACCGAGATGCTTTCGACGAAAAAGACTGCGGCGGCCTTGGCTGGTGCAGATATGTTGTCTACTGCGTCTTTCAGCACGATTGCATTCCCCGGAAGCGCCAGCACAATTATTGCCGCGACCGTACCCGAGGCGAGCGCTATGTATTCAAGCGAGTTTTTCATGCGTATGTTGAGTATAGTACATATTGATATACTTCCAGCGTGACTCCGAATGACCCCATCGAAAAGCACTTTACGCGCCTAAAGCCCGAGCAGAAGCGGGCGCTGGCGAAGCTGAAAATACGGACGATACGCGACCTTCTCTACCACTTTCCCTCACGCTACGAGAGCTCGGGGCAGTTGGCTACTATTGCTGGTGTTACTGCCGGAGCTGATGTTGTGCTCTACGGCACGATACGAAAGCCGGATATTAGAAAGACTTGGAAGACGCGACGGCCGATAGCCGAGGCGTATCTGGAAGATGCATCGGGAAAAATTAAATTGATGTGGTTTTCTCAGCCCTATATCGCCAAATCTCTTCACGATGGAATGGTCGTAAAGATTTCAGGGCGCGTCGCTGGTGAAGGTGTCAAGATGTACGTTGCGAATCCAGAAATTGACCGCTCGCCGATTATCTCGCCAGACGATGCACACACCACTCTCTTTCATAAAGGTCGAACCTTGCAACAATCTTCATTTGAGCAAGGTCCGACCTTGCTCACGGATACGGAACTGTACCCGATGTATCCCGAGAGCATGGGGATTTCGTCACTTTGGTTCCTACACGCGATTAAGAAAGTGATTGAGGCGGGTGTGCATGAGCAGATTCCCGACCCGATACCGGCAGAAATTTTGGAGCGGTATCACCTCCCCACACTCGCTACGGCATTATTGTGGATTCAGTGCCCGCGCCGCCTCGCGGACGCGGCGGCCTCCCGCAAGCGCTTCGCATTTGAGGAAGTGTTCGCGCTCCAAGTGGCAATGCAGGAACGCCGGCGCGAGGCGGCTCGAGAGCGAGCGCTCCCTGTCACCGTTGACCGCGAGGCATTAAAAAGTTTTGTCAGCTCATTCCCCTTTCCGCCGACCACTGCACAACTGCGCACGATTGAAGCAATTATTTCTGATTTTGAAAAACCACATCCAATGATGCGACTTTTGGAGGGTGACGTCGGCTCGGGGAAAACGGCAGTTGCCGCAGCAACGGCATATCTCGTCGCCACAAGCACGCCACCGGGGAGAATCGCTGGAACATTGCAAGTTGCCTACCTCTGCCCGACTGAAATCCTTGCGAAACAGCACTTCTCTACGTTTGTTTCTTTTTTTCGCGAACATCCTATCCCAATTGGTCTTATCACCGGCAGTGAGTGTCGCGTCTTTCCCTCCCGCACCCGTTACGAAGAATCAGCAAAGCTCTCTAAAACAACATTTCGTAAACGCGTCGCTGATGGCCTTATTCCAATAGTTATAGGCACGCATGCGCTCGTAGAAAAGTCGCTCGTCTTCAAACATCTCGCCTACGCTATCATTGATGAGCAACACCGATTTGGAACTATTCATCGACAAAAATTAGTGACAAAAAATTCAACCGTTCCTCATTTATTATCTATGACCGCGACGCCAATACCGCGCACGCTCGCGCTCACTATTTATGGCGACTTGGACCTCTCACTTTTGGACGAAATGCCGGCAGGCCGAAAGGCAGTGATTACTGAAGTTTTGTCTAAAGAAAAGCGCGAAGTGGCATATGAAAGAGTGCGCAAAGAACTCACTGCCGGTCATCAAGCATATGTGATTTGTCCGAGAATAGATGAGCCGGATCCTGCCAAAGAGCTCGCTCTCCAAGCTAAGTCAGTGAAGGCTGAGGCGGCACGGCTTAAAAAAGAAGTTTTCCCTGATGCCACCATCGGCATTCTGCATAGCAAGATGACACTTATAGAAAAAGAAAATGCTATGAGCAAATATGAAAAAGGCGAAACAAATATTCTCGTCGCTACGTCAGTAGTTGAGGTGGGCGTGAACGTGCCGAATGCAACCGTCATTCTGATAGAAGGCGCGGAACGCTTTGGGCTCGCCCAGCTCCACCAACTCCGCGGCCGTGTCATTCGCTCTACTCATCAATCCTACTGTTTCGCACTGCCGGAATCGCTCGGTCCCAATACGCGCGACCGAATGAAGGCGCTCACAAGCGCGAAGAACGGCTTTGAACTCGCCGAGTACGACCTAGCTATTCGCGGTGCTGGCGAGCTCACGGGAGGCAAACAGTGGGGAGTGTCGGACATCGCGATGGAAGCATTGAAAAATCTCAAGCTCGTTGAGGCCGCACGCGCCGAGGCGGCTGCCCTCGTTCTCCGCGACCCGGACCTTTCTCAATATCCCGCCCTCGCCTCTCGCGTCCGCACCGCGAGCGCACAGATGCATTTGGAGTAGCGATGCGTTAGAGTTGACACAGACCACCCGTAGCTCAGTTGGTTAGAGCATCGAGCTTATATCTCGAGGGTCCTTGGTTCAAGTCCAAGCGGGTGGACTAATTAAAGAAAGTTATGAGGCAACTACGTTCCCGCCCGCGGTGCCGGGGGCGATGAGGAGAGAGTCGTCGTCGCGCTTCTTCGGTGTGATGCCCTGCGTGATGAGAATTTTCTCAAATGCCTCGCGTTCAATGGTTTCTTTTTCAATGAGTTCTTTCGCTATCGCATCAAGCGCGGCGCGATGACTCATGATAACTTCTTTCGCACGCTGTCTCGCCTCGTCAATGATGCGCGACACTTCAGCGTCAATCTGCATCGCGACACCCTCAGAGAATGGCTGATTCCCCATCATGCGGTCACCGAAGGCGATGGGCCCGAGCTTTTCGCTCATGCCGTAGCGCGCGACCATGTCGCGCGCGAGCGCCGTGACAACCGCAAGGTCGTTAGAGGGGCCGGTCGTCACATCGCCAAATATTATCTCTTCTGCGACGTATCCGCCAAGCGTTGCCGCGATATCATCCAAAAATTGCTTACGCGACTGCATCTTCCGATCTTCAAACGGGAGCTTCAGCGTATAGCCGGCGGCGCGTCCGCGACTGATGATAGAAATTTTATGTACCGGATCGGCGTACGGAAGTATCGAGGAGACGAGCGCGTGACCAGCTTCATGATAGGACGTGAGCTCCTTTTCTTTCTTAGTCAATAAATGACTTTTACGCTCTGGACCGAGCATCACCTTTTCAATAGAGCGAACGAGGTCGTACTGCGCGATTTCCTTCCGGCTCTCGCGCGCGGCGAGAATGGCACCTTCATTCATAAGCGAGTAGAGCTCAGCACCCGAGAAGCCAGGTGTGCGCTCGGCGATGACCGCGAGATTCACATCTGGTCCAAAGGGCTTCTTGCGTGCGTGGATGGCGAGAATCTCCTCGCGGTCGCGCCGGTCCGGCAGGTCAATGGTCACGCGCCGATCAAAGCGCCCAGGCCGGAGCAGTGCTGGGTCCAGCACGTCGGGCCTATTCGTCGCCGCCATCACAACCACCTTCTCTGCCTGTTCAAAGCCGTCCATTTCAACAAGAATTTGATTCAATGTTTGTTCGCGTTCATCGTTCCCCCCGCCCACTCCCGCTCCGCGCACGCGGCCGACCGCATCTATCTCATCTACGAAAATAATAGCGGGTGCCGCCTTCTTCGCGAGCTGGAAGAGGTCGCGCACACGAGAAGCGCCAACCCCGACAAACATCTCCACAAATTCAGAACCCGAAATAGAAAAGAATGGCACACCCGCTTCACCAGCGACCGCGCGTGCCAGAAGTGTCTTCCCTGTCCCCGGCGCACCCATCAAAATTATTCCTTTAGGAATGCGCGCGCCGATGTCTAGAAACTTTTTTGGATTCTTCAAGAAGTCCACTATCTCTAACAACTCTTCTTTTGCTTCGCGCGCGCCGGCAACGTCCGCAAAGGTGACGCGCTGTGAGGTATCCGCGGGATCAATCACCCGCGCCTTTGACTGCCCGAAGGTGAATGCCTGCATGCCCGCTCCCTTCATCTGTCGCGAGAGGAACCAGAATATAAATACAATAAAAAGAAGCGGAATAAGAACTGGTGCGAGCGTGAGGAACCAGAATTTGAATCCCGACTGACCCTGCACGCTTATAGAAACTTTTGAAAGTTCTGCGGGCGTTACGCCGTAAGTCGCAAGCGTCTCTGGGAGGCCGGAAGCGGGGTCCTTACGCGACACCTTTTTCGTGCCATCTTGATAAGTCAGCGCGAGCCCGTCGCCGTTCACCACGATAGTGGTCACCGAACCTGCGACGACGTCAGCGGCGACCTGCGAGAGCGGTACGTCAGTAGGGGCTTGTGTGAGTCCGGCGATAAGCGAATACGCACTCATCAGTATCAAGAAAATAATAATCGTGCTCGTGATATTGCCGAAAAAAGATGGGCCGCGTAGCCAGCCAAAAGCCCCCCCTTTCTTCTGGGGCTTCTTATCTTTTGGCTTTTTCGGCGAAATATTTGCCATAATTGACACTATACTCTTTTGGCCTGTTAAACGCTACGTTCAGCACTGATGGTATAGTTTCCGTATGAAGCTGATAGAGAACAAAAAGGCGCATCTGAAGTTCACCCCGCTCCAAGGATTCCAAGCGGGTCTTGAACTCTTTGGTCCCGAGGTGAAGTCGCTTCGCAACAAGCTCGGCTCTCTGGACGGTGCGCACGTGGTGGTGCGCGGTGGCGAGGCATATATCGTCGGTATGACCATTCCCCCGTATCAGAGCGCGAATACACGTAAGGACTATGATGCCGAACGAACGAGGCGGTTATTGCTTAAAAAAGACGAGATTCGTACTCTTGCCGATGCAGAAGCGAAGAAAGGATTGACAATCATTCCGTTTGAGGTGTATACTAACGGTGGACTCGTGAAGGCACACATCGCTATTGTTCGCGGTAAGGGTAAAGCCGATAAGCGCGAAGACTTGAAAAAGCGTGATGCACAGCGAGATATTGATCGTGTTATTAAAAATCGGTAGTCCCGAAAAGTTCAGAAAACTTTCTGTATTTCTCGGGGGTGACCGGCTTTGACGGTCTGTTCATTGAAAGACGTGCGACGCGGTGCATGCTCGACTATCACCTTAAACTATTCGGGCATCAAACCTGCCAAAAACACTTTTGCAGGCGTGAAGTCGCCATACTTCGGTATGAATGACTTTGCGTTCGCGTACGCGCGCGCCTAACGGCCCGTCGCCTCGCGACACTCATTTCTCTCCGGTTTCTGCAGCGGGAGAGATGGGTGGAATAATCTGCAGAATCGATGCTCGGGTTCCCGACTGGCGCATCTAAATAAGGGATCGCAGTGGAGTGGTTTCGTCCAGATTCCTCGCACCCGCTGTTAAACCTTAATCAGGACTACGCGTCGTAGACTCGCTTTCAGTAATAGATTCGGACGAGAGTTCGATTCTCTCCACCTCCACTCGACTCGTATCTCGAAGACTCGATACTCTCTCGTGGTAAACCACCTCGATTCGTTCGCAGGGGTTATTTTGCATACACGAGTCGAGTGTCCCGAGCGGCTTGTGCCGAGCAAAGTCGAGGCAAGTCGAGGGACTTCTTGTTTTGTGTTTTACTGATGATATGTATTTCGTCTATATGATCCGCAACGACGCAAATAAGCTCTATGTTGGTGTTACAAAAGACCCGCAACAACGAGTCCGCTATCACAACGAAAAACGAGGCGCACAATTTACGAAAAGAATTCCGTCTTTTGAAATTGCGTTCCTTGAGAAATATCCAGATCTAGCGGGCGCACGAAAACGCGAAATCCAGATTAAAAAATGGCGCCGTGACAAGAAAGAAATTCTGACAGAACGCTACCGTTGCGGACTCCAAACCAAAAAGTAGCCGCCCGCGATGTCTTGCGGGCGGGTCGAGCGGTCGAGGCAATTCATGCCACCAATCGGAGCTGGACAGGAGCGCGCTTGGACGGCCCCGCCGGCGTGAACATGAACACGATGCACGCAGCCAACGCAAGAAATCCTACCGTGGCTAGGAGACCGGTGACCACTATTGTACCCTTGTACGCGGTCTCGTTCATTTCATTCCACGCTTCGAGCGGGGACTTCGGTGCTCGGTTTGCCAACACGAGATGCGTTCTGCCTTGGAATCTTGGATGCATAATGCCTCCGTTCGTTGTCTTTCAAAAAACAATAAAGAGCATTCCTCTGGCCAGCTCTTGATAGGCCATCACTACTATTGTAACAGTTGCAGTACTTTTATGGGTGCAGGCGGATAAGTCTTTTCCGTAACGTGATACGCTTAAACACGGATGGACCAACCAACCGGAGGCCCTATGAGCGCGGTTCAGAAAACGACCGAGGTGCTGATAATTCTTTCGCCAACTTCGGGCGAGGATTCGAAAAGATGCCGTGTGACCGTCCGCTGTGGACAGTTGCTGGATATGCTCGAGAAGGATTCCTACGCAAAGCAGGTCATCGATAGTTGGAAGAAGATGGCGTGTGAAGTGTACGAGCTGGATATGGACACCTACGAGGTCGAGCTCGTTCTTCCAAAAGTCTCAAAACGAGGCGGCCTGAAAGGGGTTTGGCAAGACCATGTAGTGGAAGTCGGTATGTACACAAGCGACGTTATCGACGTGAGCCTCCTTCTGCATTAACAACCCGCGCGGCCCCTCCAGCCGCGCGTTTTTCATTACATAACTCCTAGCGTACTGATCGATATCCGCCCACCACACCGTTTTTTGAGAGGACAATCTGCCAGAGCTGACAATCGCGCGAACGAAAAACGCCGGCACACGCAAGCAGGTAATACTTCCACATTCGGTAAAATCTCTCGTCGTATTTCGCCTTTAGTTTCGGCCACGCTGCGTCAAAATTCTTAAACCATGCCATGAGCGTCTGGTCATAATAGGTGCCGAAGTTGTGCCAATCTTCCATCGTAAAAAGATGTTCACACGCTTTACTTATCTGGACAGTCGAGGGGGCCATGCCATTTGGGAATATATATTTGTCCATCCACGCATCGCCGGAGACGGTAGAAAAATTGTAGCCAATGGTATGGAGCAAGAAAAGGCCGTTATCACTCAAACTACGTCGCACTGTCTCCATAAGTGTCCGATAATTTTTATAGCCGACATGTTCAATCATCCCGCAAATAAGCACTTTATCGAATTGCTCACCTGCCCCGAGCTCTGTCGAGGGGTTCAAATCGCGATAATCCTGAAATCGTATCTCAACGGGTAACCCTTTCGTAAATTCCTTTGCATATGTCAATTGTTCTTTGGAAATCGTAATGCCCGTAACGTGCACGCCATATCGTTCTGCCGCGAATTTCGCGAAGCCACCCCAGCCACAACCGATATCGAGCACCCGATCGTCTTTGGTAAGCTGTAGTTTTCTGCAAATGAGATCCAGTTTCTGTTCCTGCGCAACGTTCAGGTCGTCAGTGTCTTTAAAATACCCACAGGTGTATTGATTATATGGATCGAGAAAAGATGCATATAGTTCATTGCTTAAGTCGTAATGTTTTTCTACAACGATAGTCGCGCGGCTCTTGGACTGCAAATTTATAACCTGCGCTTTGAGATAGGTGAGGAGAAGCGACAGCGTGGGCTTCACTTTCTCGTGCAATTTCGCACCCAGTATGTGCGTCATAAATTCGTCAACAGACGGAGCGTCCCACCAACCGTCCATATACGACTCGCCGAGCGCGATTGAACCTCCCGAGAGGACACGATTAAAAAATCGTTCGTCGTGGACGGTAATGTCCCACGGACGATTGCCATTCACTGTAATATCTGCTTCAACAGCGAGTTTCGTAATGGTTTCTTTCGCAGATGCCACAAAAATATTCTACCTTATCTACGGCTCTTCGCGCGATCGTTCTCGGTCAGAAATTGCTTGCGCAGGCGCACGGAGAGCGAAGTGATTTCTAAATATTAGTGGAGCATCTTACGGAGGATTCGGCGGGGTGTTAGATATGTGCGGGGGCTGGAGTGGCTGTGACGGTTGGAGTGGTTGTTGAATTTCCGCAATCACTACATTTGAGTTCCTGCGATGAATAAACACAATCGCACCGAGAATAATAGCAAGGGTCAATGCAATACTGATGCCAATCCAGAGATTATTATTTAAGAACGCAGTGCCGAATGAGCCACCAGACACATAGGATAGATTAAGTTCATTTAAAAATTCTTTCCCAAGTTCTATCGGCAATATCCAGTTGAATGATTGGTTCTGTGTACTGCCGTAAGTCGCAATACCGATTACCTCTCCATTACTATTCAAGACTGGTCCGCCACTATTTCCTGGAGAGACGGCGGCATCTATCTGTATGACATTATAGTCACCTTGCTCCGTTTTCTTAAAGGCACTCACGATACCTGAAGTGATTGTCGCTGTAAGATCATTGTCCTTCAGATCAGCAGCGCCTGGATATCCGATGACATACACGGTGTCTCCCAGATTCACTTGTCCAAACGAGCCAAGCGGCAACATAGGGAAATTCCCATCCCCGTCTATCTTTAATACGGCAATATCTTTACCAAGGTTTGGATAGGGTTGCCCGAATTTTTTGACATCAACTCTGTAGCCATTTTGTACTGAATCCGCAAAAGTAGCCCCTTTATTTTTCGGATTCATGACGCCAATAAGTATTGTTCCGTCTCCCTTCAGCGTGGTATTCGTAGAAATGTAATCGAGAAGCAGATTTGTAATTTGATTAATCTCATCACTGGTGTATCCCTGTCCATATAAATTATCGCTGATTTGTTGATATACCTTATTGGTGAACACCGGCCATAGTGCCTCATTTTCTGCGTTCAAGGAAGTATCGACGACGTGCGCGTTTGTTAAGATGTAGCCATCTTTGTTGACGATGAATCCGGTACCGTGGAATCCTCCAGAAACATCCATTTCCCGCATCGGTGCATTCGGATTTACTTCGTACTGTTGTGTTTCCTCGTTAAACTCAGGTTCCGGCCACTGATACGTGTTTTCAAATAACACTCCGATTCTGACAACGGCACCCTCACTTTTCGCAATGCTACTTGATACAGAAGCGAGCTGGCTGGTAGCAGAAACTGCGAGAACGGTGGCAGGAGCAAATGATAAAGCGAGAGATAATGCCAAGGTAACAAACGCGCGGTTCAGTATTTTCATGAACATATCATACCATTGAGAATGGTAACTTTTCGTCAACCATCCACAGAACGGCTTTTCATCCTTCGCTATCGACGGGATTTCGCGCGGTCATTCTCGGTCAGAAATTGCTTGCGCAAGCGGACCGAGCTCGGAGTGATTTCCAGATATTCATCATCCGCCATAATTTCCAAACCGCGCTCGATAGTGAGCTCGAAAGGCGGGACGAGCGAGATCGCCTCGTCGGTGCCGGAGGCGCGCACGTTGGACTGCCGTTTACCGGTCGTCGGGTTCACGGACATTTCTTCGCCCTTCGCCGTGTTCCCTATCACCATCCCCTCATACACCTCGGTCGCTGGTTTAATGTAGAGCACGCCACGATCCTGCAGAGTCGCGAGTGAATAGCCGAGCGACTTACCGCTCGCCATAGAGACCATTGACCCGACTTGGCGTTTCTTAATTTCTCCCGCATACGGTTTGAAGCCGATGAAGCGCGACGAGAGAATCCCTTCGCCCTTTGTATCAATCACGAACTGATTTTTGTAGCCGAGGAGCCCGCGCGTGGGGCCGAGAAGTGTGATGCGTACGCCACTTCCCTCAACTTTCATATCTTGAAGCTGGAATGCCCGTGCCCCTAGCTTCTCTATAATCGCACCTTGGAATTCGGCCGGCGTGTCTATCACCGCCTCTTCAAATGGTTCTAGCTTCACACCGTTTTCTTCACGCAAAATGACGTGCGGTTGTGACACCTGCATCTCGTATCCCTCACGGCGCATCTGTTCAAGCAATATAGAAATGTGGAGCTCCCCGCGACCGGAGACCTTAAACGCTTCGGCATTCGTCGTATCCACTTTTAATCCAACATTCACTTCAAGCTCTTTTTCCAGCCGGTCGCGGAGCTGACGGCTCGTCACATACTTACCTTCTCGTCCTGCAAACGGCGAACTATTAACCAAGAAATTAAGAATAATCGTCGGCTCGTCTACGGCGATGGCCGGCAAAGGCGTCGCCTGTTCGTCAGTCGTGACCGTCTCGCCGATATAAATGTCCGGCAGGCCGGCAATAAGCACGATGTCACCTGCCAATGCCTCGGCGACCTCCACGCGGTCCAATCCTTTAAACGTAAAAATCTTCGTCGTACGGCCGGTGCGCGTTTCGCCGTTCGGCTTTTTTATAAAAACATTTTGGTTGGGTTTAATGACGCCAGAATAAATACGTCCGACCGCGAGCCGACCCATAAAATTGTCATACGCTAAGTTAAATGGCTGGAGCATAAGCGGTGCACCAGCAACAGCATCTTTATTTGCTGGCACTACGTACGCAAGAATAGTGTCCAGAAGTGGCGTTAGGTCGCCCTCCCCGCTGGTCATCAAGTCGTCCGCATTCATGCAGGCGCGCCCTTCACGCCCGATAGCATACACGACTGGAAAATTACTCTGGAGGTCAGAGGCGCCGAGATCCAAGAAGAGTTCTAGTACCTGCTCTTCGCATCGCGCGGGGTCTGCTGCCGGCTTATCTATTTTATTAATCACTACTATTGGTCTGAGGCCAAGTTCAAGTGATTTTTTTAATACGAAACGCGTCTGGGGCATCGGCCCTTCCTGCGCATCCACAACAAGCAGTACCGAATCAATGGAGCGCAAGACGCGCTCAACTTCAGAACCGAAGTCGACGTGGCCGGGCGTGTCCACGATATTAATCTTCGTCCCCTTATATTCCACCGAGGCGTTCTTCGCGTAAATCGTGATACCGCGCTCCAATTCAAGCGTGTTGCTGTCCATAGAAACGCCCTCCTTCGCCGCACCGGTCTGCTTCAAGATATGGTCAGTGAGAGTGGTCTTCCCGTGGTCCACGTGGGCAATAATGGCGATATTTCTGATTTCTTGCATAAAATAAAAATCGGCGTGCGCCGTTCATATAAACGTACCTCTTTATGGGTGTTTCGTCAATTTTATTGACGCAGGCCGAGGCCTTTCTTGAGGAAGTACCAGTTCACACCGACAAGTATGATGGTGAGTGCGAGCAGGACAAGAACGCAAATATAAAGCGGGACATCGCTCGTGCCGAGAAATCCATAGCGGAAACCGTTGATAAGGTAGAGGATCGGATTGAAAAGTGACACGGTTTGCCATACTGGAGGGAGCGAATGGATGGAATAGAAGACGCCGCCCAAATACACGAGTGGAGTGAGCACAAAGGTGGGGATGATGGTGATGCCGTCGAAATTCTTCGCGTAGATGCCGTTGATGAGCCCGCCGAGTGCGAAGACGAGACTCGAAAGGAAGAGGAAGAGGAGCACGATGAACGGATGGGCGATGGAGGGGAGTGCGAAGAAAAGCGAGACGATGAGCACCAAGATTCCGACCAGCATGCCGCGAACGACGCCGCTCCCGATGAAGCCGGCGATGATGATGACCGGCGGCGTGGGCGAGACCAGAATCTCATCAATATTGCGCGAAAAGAATTTAGACATGAAGAATGTCGATGCAACATCCATGAATGAGTTGGTAATGACTGCGAGCATCACAATCCCAGGAACGACAAACAGCATATACGGAATGCCATTCAAGTCCCCGATGCGCGAACCGAGAATAGTACCGAACACGGCGAAATAGAGCACCGAAGTGACGAGAGAAGGGAGCAGCGTCTGCGACCAAATGCGAAAAATGCGGATGACTCCCTTGCGCAGGATGGTATAGAACGAGATGAATTGTTTTTCGATGGGCATATCAGTTTGCTTGCGGTGAGGAATTCGAATCCGTGCTCGTGAGCTTCACGAAAATATCTTCAAGCTTTCCGCCACCGTACCCATCCGCGGAAACACCCTTCTCGTGCGTTTTGAGTATGTCTTCCATAGAACCGTTGAGGACGATCTCGCCTTTGTTGATGATAGCAACATGCTTTGCAAGCCACTCCGCCTCTTCCAGATAATGTGTCGTAAGGAGAATGGTGATGCCCTGCTTCGTGAGCCCCGTAAGATAGTCCCACATGCTCCGGCGAAGCTCGACGTCTACCCCGGCTGTCGGCTCGTCGAGAATCAGGAACTTCGGCTCGTGAATGAGCGCGCGAGCAATCATAAGTCGACGCTTCATGCCGCCTGAAAGTCGGAAACCAATCTGGTCCATCTTATCGCCAAGTCCAAGGTCCTCCAAAATCCTTTTGGCGCGCGGGATAGCGACTTTGCGCGGGATGCCATAATACCCCGCTTGATTCACTACGACATCGAGCGGCTTCATCCACGGATCGAAGTTGACCTCTTGTCCGCACAGTCCGATCATTGATTTAGCGCGCTCGGGCTCTCGCTCGATATCAATGCCGAAG
>JBCLFD010000010.1:0-20063 GCA_038912545.1 Minisyncoccia bacterium
AAACCTTTCGCGACGATAAAAGAAATATCGCGGACGATGGGTGGGTATTTAGAAACTTCTTTAAATGTTTGTCCCAGCACGAGCTGTTTTTTGATACGCGTATCTTCGCTCCAGAGCAGACAAGATGAGCTATGCGTATCGCATCACCTATCGGAGCATTGAACGAACGCTGACAAACGAAGAGGCGAATGCACTCCACAAGAAGCTTGAAGCTTCTACAACGAACACCTATGCGGCGGTCATTCGATAATTATTTATGAACCTCGGAGACTCCTTTTATGTGCTCGAGACGTCACTCGGCTATCTTTTGGTTTTTCTCGCACTGTATGTACAAATTTTCTTCTTGGTGGTGCTTTTCCGTGAACGAAAGAAGTTCGTAAAAAAGACCGTATTTCCAGACGATGTCGAATGGCCAGCAGTTACCATTGTTATTCCCTGCTGGAATGAAGAAGACACCGTCGTAAAGACGGTTCATTCTCTGCTTGCAGTAGACTATCCGAAGGACAAATTGATAATCAAAGTAATCGATGATGGATCAACCGATAAGACCCTAGAGAGGGCACAAATTTTTCAAGGGATCGAAAATATACACCTGATACGAAAGGAAAATGGAGGAAAGCATACGGCGATGAATCTCGCTATTTCCACCACCACAACAAAGTATGTCGGCAATCTAGATGCTGATGCATTTATTGAGCGAGACGCGCTCAAGAAAACTATGTGGCAGTTTCTGAGCGATCCAGAGATAATGGCAGTATCACCTGCGGTAGTCATCCACGAACCGAAGGGTTTCCTTGGGAAAGCTCAAGAAGTGGAATTCAATATATTCATTCTGGTAAAGAAAATTCTCGCTTCTATGAATGGTATTCATGTAACCCAAGGCCAATTTTCAATGTATCGCAAAAAAGTATTTGACGACCTCGGTCCATATCGCAAAGCGCACCAAACCGAAGATTTGGAAATCGCATACCGTATGCAAGTGAATGGATACAAAATAGGACAGTGCCATGACGCTTTTGTACATACCGTCGCTATGGACACTCTTCCGACTTTGTTCACTCAGCGATTACGTTGGATGTATGGATTCATAAATAATAGTTACGACTATCGTTCTTACTTGTTTAAACCAAAGTACGGCACCTTTTCATTTTTGAGCGTCCCTACAGGAATCTTGTACATCATTTCGATTCTTTTTTCGACATCTGTGATTCTTTGGAGCATTGGTAATGCTTTCTATAATATGACCGTACAACTAATAGTCACTGATTTTCATATTAAATATGCTGCATCGAGTTTATTCTTTGTAGATACTCGCCCGATTATTATCATTTCAATAATTCTTATTTCTTTATTAATTGCCCTTACAGTGCTCGGGAAGTTTATGCGCGGTCAACGTCCGGTCCCAAGCTTAGCCCTCGTATATTTCTTTATTTTATTTAATTTTATTGGATCGTTGTGGATTGTGAAAGCGTTTTACAATACATTAGTGAGCAGAAAGGAGGTTGTATGGAGATAACGAACACATACCTATGATTACAAAAGTACAATGGATAAATTATATTATCGCTCTGGTTATTACGGTTGGTATTTTTAGCGTAGTAATCTTCTTATCTTTCTTCGCGACTAATCAAAAAATGAAAGCAATACAAAATGCTCAGGACTTAATTGCGCTCGATATTGCTTCGTCTGAAATACAATTCTCTCTATTGTCTGAACTTTCGTGTAAGAATATTAGCGCTACCTCTCTCTCAAAAGAGCTAGCCTCTATGGAGGCGAGAATTAACTATGCTGAAGCTAACAAGATAACCGGAAAAGAAGAGCTGCTCAAACTTAAAAAGACATACTTCCTCCTCGAGATCAGAGACTACCTATTGTTGCGAAAAATTACCGAACGCTGTGGCAATACTGCGGTTCCTATTATCTATATCTACACCACTGACTGTAGCGAATGTGTGAAGCAGGGATACGTCCTCACGGCATTACAAGAAACATACGCACCTATTCGCGTCTATTCTTTCGACTACAGTGTGGATCTGTCTGCACTGCATGCGTTGCTATCCATCTACGATGTTAAGGGTGACGAATTTCCAGTTATGATTATTGCTGAACAAACGTATACCGGATTCAAATCTTTTGACGAAATGGAAAAGGATGTGCCCGCTATCGCGAAAGTGGTTGCGCAGCAAAAAGCCAGAGAAGCTGCAGAAAAAGCTGCCTTGTCAGCGTCAACGACGGTAAAGCAGTAACTATTTCGGAGCCGCCTCCCAGATTCGAACTGGGGACCTTCACTTTACAAAAGTGTTGCTCTGGACCAGCTGAGCTAAGGCGGCTTAATGAATATCGGGCACTTCGGGACGTCGGAGCTGTTCTTTAAATTCTGAAAGCTTCTTGATGAACTCTCGCGCATTCCCCCTCACACCCTGCGGATGCATAGCAACCGTCTGTCGTGTCCGGAGCCTTCGCACGATGCTAGTGAGAAAGCGTTCAATGGCGCGTATAACGCGGAGCGTGAGCTCAACAATATCGTGGCTCGTACGGCTCATGAAGTGACGTGTTTCATCGCGCAAAAATGAAATGAAATCAACATGCGCAAGTAAAAATTCAATGCGTTCTATCTTCGCGTCAAGGTTCGCTCGATGCATTACGGCATACCGGATGCCTGTGCGCGACTCGTAGCTGAGGAGAGCGACCCAGCCGATGGTGAGTGCAATCGTTATGACAATGAACACGAGATACGCCATGATTATTAGCGGGCCGAAAAGCGGGCGAAGCGGGCAACTTCCACGCGCTCGCCGAACTTCTGTATCGCGCCGTTCACGAGGTCGCGTATCGTCTTCGTTTCGTCTTTAATGTAGGGCTGGTCCAGCAGGTCGTCCGTATTTTCGGGGTCCATGGCCGCAATGTGCATAGCAATCTCGCGCGCGAGCGTTGCGAACTCTGGATTGCGCGCGACGAAGTCGGTCTCACAGGAGAGCAGTACCATCGCGCCGATGGCGCCTTCGTGCGTATAGCTCCCGATAGCGCCCGCACCGAGGGTGCGTTCCGACTTTTTATCGGCAACTTCGCTTGAACGCTTTCGCAATATGACCTCTGCTTTCCTAAGGTCGCCGTCGGCCTCTTCAAGTGCCTTCTTGCACTGCATAACCGACACACCGGTCGCTTCGCGCAGCTGTTTAATGATGTCGGTGGTTAGTTCCATGTAAATAGTAGGCAGTAAGCGGTAAGCAGAAGGCAGTGTAACGTTACTAATCCAGTATATCAGAACTGCATACTGCCTACTGCATTCTGCTTACTTGGTTTATGCCGCGCGTCCGGTTGAAAACGCGGTCGCGAGTTCGGTGAGGATTAAGCCGACTGTCCCGCGCGAGGTATCGTTCGCAACAATCGGATACGTCGCATCGGTAAGGACGCAATCCGAGCTCATAATGGCGATGACGGGAATGCTCGCATCGTTCGCCTCCTTCACCGCATGCTTCTCGTGCTTGGTGTCCACGACGACGAGCGCATCGGGACGCTTAGCGAGCGTTGTGATGCCGTCCAAGCGCGTCTCCAGACGCTTCTTCTCGCGTCCGAGCATCAAGAGCTCTAACTTCGTGTGCTGTTTGGCGAGCTCGCCGGTAGCGGTCTTCTCCAAGAGTTCGGCGAGTCGGTCAATGCGCTTTTTGATTTCTACCCAATTTGAGATTGTGCCACCGAGCCAGCGAGCCGCGACATACGGTGCGCCGACGCTTATTGCGGTCTTCTTCACGAGGTCGGCGATCTCCGTCTTACCGCCCACATAGAGCACAATCTTACCCTCCTTCGCGAGTGTCTGCATCACTTGCTTCGCTGTTTCAAGCTGTACTGCCGTCTGCGCAAGGTCAAAAATTTCCTGCCGTCCCTTTATCCCGATGACAAAGGTCTTCATTGAAGGGTGCCGACGGCTTCGCACCTGCGCAAAATGCGCACCTTTGTCAAAAAGGCGCTGGACGTCTTCTGTATCGCTTACTGCCGTCATTATCCGACCAATCTACCCTAAACCGAGCTTGGGTGCAAGCGAAAGGCGAAGAACGATCTCATGATTTTTGTGCCTGTCGGAGCACAAGCTGAAGGTGGCGAGACGAAAAAATGAGCGTAAGACTTGGCCTAGCGGCCCGGAGCGCTCTCATTTTTTTGTCTCGCCGCCTGAAGCTGTTTGTTGTGCAATGGCTTGGATGATGTCATCTATACTACCCAGCATAATTTTCGGCAGGTTGTGCCACGACTGCTTCAGCCGATGGTCGGTGACGCGGTCCTGAAGATAATTGTACGTACGAATTTTTTCCGAGCGATCACCGGTCCCAATTTGTGCCTTTCGGTCGGCGGCATGCTTCTTCGCTTCTTCTTCTTCATGCAATTGCTCAATCTTCGCCGAGAGGATTTGCAGGGCCTTTTGGCGGTTCGCGAGCTGGCTTCGCTCCGAGGAGCTCCGCACCTCCAACCCCGTCGGCTTATGGACGAGCCGCACAGCGGTCTCTACTTTGTTAACGTTCTGCCCTCCTGCCCCGCCACTCCGCGAGAACTCCATTTCAATATCGGCAGGGTTGATCTCTATTTTAGAAAAATCGCGTATCGGCAATACAGCGACCGAAGCGGTTGAGGTGTGAATGCGGCCTGACTTCTCGGTGAGCGGGACTCTCTGCACCCGATGCACGCCTGTCTCGTAGCGAAGCGCGTCATACGCGTCCGCTCCAGATATTTCCAACGTGAGGTCGTCAATTCTGTGCGTCTTCCATCGTCGGCTCTCCGCATATTTCTCATACATCTGCTTCAGGTCGCGTGCAAAAATAGTTGCTTCATTACCGCCCGTCCCAGCGCGGAATTCTAAAACAACCGAGGTCGGCGACGCGCTCGGATTTTCTTTCTGCTCTTTTGCTGTGCGTAAATATTCTGCGTAGTCCATGCGGATTACTTTCCGCCTGAGGCGGATCCGCCTTTGGAGGACTTCTTTGCAGCCCTTTGTTTAAATCGCTCTACGCGTCCGGCCTTATCAAGCGTACGATCTTCACCAGTATAAAAAGGGTGCGATTTGCTTGAAATTTCTACCGTAACTTTTGGATACTCTTTGCCCTCAAATTTAGTCGTCTCTTCGGTCTCTATGACAGAGCCAATACAAAACTGTGCGCCCGAGGCGAGATCTTCAAATACGACGGGACGATATCCTTCTGGATGTATACCTTTTTTCATCTCCCGATGCTACCACATCTCTAAAATTCTTGAAAGATGGGTATCACATTCACCGTCACAGATTTAGAGATGGGAGCGCCATTGGTCTGGCAGGTTATGGTGAAGGTGGTTTGTGTATTGATGGTAGCGGATTTCGAATCTACAAGTCCGACACCGGAGAAACCGAGTGGGTTTGAGGCAACCGAGCAACTGGTCACCTGTGAAGCACTCCAGGTGATGGTTGAAGCGGTACCTGCGGTAACGCGCAGTGGAGAGGCCGTGATAGAGGCGTCGGGTTGAAGGACCGTCACACTGGTGTTGGCATTCACCGAGCCTCCGAGGCCCGTGCAGGTGATTGCGAATACAGTTGGGTTTTCAGTTGGGTTTTGCGTGAGTGGGCCGACGAGGACACCAGTTGAATTATTGACCGCCCCCCCAGTTGAAAAACCGCCGGCCGCCGTGCAGGAAGTGGCGTTCGTTGAACGCCACTTCAGCCGTGTTGATTGACCGCTGTCAATCGGGTTTGGTTCAGCCAAGAGGTTAGCAGTGGGCAGTACGCCCACCGTCACCGAAGCAAGTGGCGAGGTACCAGCGAGACCGGTGCATTGGAAGGTGAAGGTGGTGTCGGCGGTGAGAGGGTCGGTGAGGCCACTGCCATTTAAAGCGTCCCCCGTAGGAGGCGTAAGGTTAGACCATGGACCACCTGCAGTACAGCTCGTGGCGTTGGTTGAACTCCAAGTGAGCGTGGAGCGGCCGTTGCGTACAATCGGGTTGGGAGAAGCGGAAAGCGACGCCGTGGTCGCAGGACAACTGCTGATCGCAGGAGGAGTTGACGAACACGAGCCATTGCATTGGATAGTGCCGTTACTCTGTGTCTGGCCACAAGCATTCGCAGCGGAGGTGCAGGCACTGCCGAATCCTGCAGGGTTCGGATTTGGCGCACAGGCGTTGCCCACAAAGCAGTTACCCGACGTGTCGCCTGCGAAGTGTGCCACACCACCTTCTCCTGCCCCAGACTCGCAGGAGGCGGGGATTATGACGCCTCCAGAGACGCCGTTTGGCGAGAGTGAGACGAAGCCAACTTCAGAAGATTTTGATACGGTGTTCGGTGCCGTGGGCAAGAAAAGGAGAGCACTGAATATCGCCACCAAGACGACTGCGCCGAGTACGGAGCCCTTGTTGTGCGTTTGCTGCGTGACCATATCTTTACTCTTTAGAATATCATGCGCATACGACAAAAGATTAGTTGTCCACAGCGTCAAGAAGCTTCAGGTTTTGCTCTATAGATTCTTTCATTTTGACAAAACCTTCGCCGTATATCTCCGGATTGTTGCCGGGATACGCCTTTCCCCAACCATCTTCGTTCATTTGCCCTGCCATAAGAAGCGCTTTATCAAAAGCTTCTTTTGCGCCATTTTTATCGTCCAGATTGAGTAGTGATACTCCTAATGAATTGAGAAGCCATGCGTTGTCGGGCGCATAGACCAATCCCTTTTGTGCCGCATCTGCGGATTCTTTGTACTTGCCCTCTTGAAAGAGAATCCATGCCAAGTCGTTGTACCCTGCCCAGCTGTCTGGTTTCCATTCTAAAAACTTTTTGAAATCCTCTTCAGCTTCCTTCAGCTTTCCAGAGTATCCATATATCAGCCCGCGTACATAATAGGAACGCTTGAAGTCCGGATGCAGTTCAAGTTCTTTATTTATCTCTCTCGTCGCATCATAAAAATCACCCTGCACAAAATAAATCCGCGCGAGCTGATAGTGTGGCCCTTGCAGATTCGGGTCCAGCTCAAGCGCCTTGCGAAAATATCCCTCCGCCTTCTTCGTATCGTATGCGCCGCCACCAAAATAATAGTTCCCGATAGTGAACCGAAGCGCCGCGTCCTCGGGAGCGAGAAGAGTTGCAAGTGTTGCTTGGCGCGTATGACTCCAGACGAACGCTCCGGGGCTGGGTGCCACCACAACTACGCCACCAACACTCGCGACGGCGACGAACGCCGTTAACCCGAGCAAGCGGAATATATGTCGACGACTCATGTGTCTCATACGGCGTACTATAGCATTCGTAAGGTTATACATTCACGCCTCCTCGATCCTATTGCCTTTTTCTGCTACTAAATGCTATAATCTGCTACAAGGTCTATAGCCGTATCTCTATGGAGGAAAATAAATATAAATTCGATTATCGTATAAAGATGACCGATCCGCACATCGGCCTCCTTTTGGCGTTTATTGACGACGTGAAAGGACAGTTCAAGGCGGGATTGCGCATGACGCCGCAAACCATTGAGAGCTTGCGTCGGTCGGTGCTCGTCACCTCGGCCGGCTCTTCAACGCGCATTGAGGGCGCGAAGCTCACCGACAAAGAGGTCGAGAAGATTATGCAAGGTCTCGCGATACAGAAGTTCGCCGACCGTGATTCGCAGGAGGTGCAGGGATATCTCGAAACGCTTCAGAATGTCTTTGACAACTATCAGAATCTAGCGCTCCGCGAGGGTATGCTCAAGTCGCTTCACAAAGAGCTTCTGAAGTATTCGACCAAAGACGAGCGACAGCGCGGCGACTACAAGAAGAAAGAAAACATGGTCGGTATTCTTGACGAGAAAGGCAACGTCACCAAAATCATGTTCGAGACGACTAAGGCCTGGCAGACTCCAAAGGAGATGCAGGAGCTTATCGAGTGGGCTTTCGTTGCGCTCGAGGAAAACCGTTTCCATCCGCTTCTCGTAATCGCCAACTTCATCATCGAATTTCTCAAGATTCACCCGTTTGAAGACGGTAACGGGCGTCTTTCGCGCATCCTCACCAACCTGCTTTTGCTCCGTTCGGGCTATCAATTCGTGCAGTATGTCTCCCACGAGCAGATTGTAGAGCGGCGCAAGGACGAATACTATTTCGCCCTGCGTAAATCGCAGGAGACATTCAGGACTCAAAGTAATCCTGTAGAAGACCATGAGACGATTGCCCCATGGCTCAACTTCTTTTTCATTGCGCTTGAGGAACAAGCCAAAAAGGCCCTTACCTATCTTGAAGAAGAACGGGTTGAGGATACACTGTCACCGAAGCAATACGATGTCTGGAAATACATCTCTGGCGTTGAAGAAGCGAATCTCGGCGAGATTATCGATGGCACCAGCATAGCGCGCGCGACCGTGCGTCAGGCACTTCTACGCCTCGTGGAGCTTGGAACAGTCAAGCGTATTGGCCGTGGGCGAGCAACGCGGTATATAAAGCTATAGCGATGCAAGTTCTTTATTTATCTCTCTCGTCGCATCATAAAAATCGCCCTGCACAAAGTAAATCCGCGCGAGCTGATAGTGCGGCCCCTGCAAGAGAGGATCAAGCTCAAGCGTCTCGCGAAAGTAATTTTCGGCTTTTGTCGTATCGTGGGCTTCCCCGCCGAAATAGTAGTTGCCGATTTCAAATCGAAGCGCGGCGTCTCTTGGCGCGAGCAGAGTCGCGAGCGACGCAATTCTTGTGTGAGACCAAACAAACTTGCCCGAAACAATTGAATATTGGGGTATTGCACGAATAATTAATAGCGAGGCACCAAGAACACAAATAATTGCAACTGCGACAAGAATAAAGATAACAACTTTCTTGCCATAAAGAAAAGAAGACATTCGCTTCATATATACCGCTCTCATGCCTCAATTAGTTATTGTGGGGTTGTTGCAAGAAACTTCTCGACCGTCACCTTATAGTCAGAAGAAGCTGACATCATGTTTTTGACGCTTCGCCATAGGTATCCATTTGGATTGCTTCTATTCTCGTTTCGCAAAAATCTTACATAGGTAACTACGTCGGGATTCGGTAGCGCACGAAGTTCGCGTACGAGAATATTCAGTTGCTCTTTTGCCGCAGGAGTATCGGAATCAATCCGTAGAAGTAAGTCCGCATAAAAGTGCCGGCCTAGGTACTCATATTCCCGAGCCCCCACATTATTTAGGCCGTCAATAAACGAGAATAGACCTTCAAATTCGTCTTTATATTGGCTTTTATACGGCTCCCCCTCTACAGCTGCCAGGCGGCCAATAGCAACGGCACGCCACATCCTATAGGCTATGTACGGGATACTCTGCGAGAGTGCTGGGGTCCGCGACAACTCACTTTCTGCAAGTTTATCGGCACTCTGCAAGTACTTCTTTGTCTCCGCCGCGTATTGCGCCCTCGTTTTAGATGATGGATCTGTATTTTCTAACATTTGCTCTGAGTACCAGCGAGTTATGCGGATAGCGGCAAACGAGGTTGGACGCTGTCCATATGACCATTCGGCCAAGTGCCGTGCTGAAAGGTCAGGGTCTCCCGGAGCTAAGTAGGAGCGGAATGGTTCATCTTTATATAATTCAGCAAAGATCAGAGGGTCTCTGCCAGATCGACAAAACGCAGCCGAGAGAGTACCCAGGGCCTCAACACGAACTCGGAGGTCTACTGCTGGATCTAGGGACACTTTCTTCATGTTATCTATTTCTTCTAGAAGGGTTTTTGTATCCCCCGTCATGCTAAACTTGACGTTTGTAGACCCAATAATAGCTAAGGCCTTTTCATTTACATCTTTGAGCGGACTGCTTTTGATTTTCTTTAATTCCTGTAGCGTTGCCTCAAAATTCCCTTCTCGTCTGTATTCAGCCAATCTTTTTGGCTGCACGAGATCGAGATTTATCGAACCGTCTGCATTGCGTGTAATATCAGAACTATCAGAACTATCAATTAGAAAATAAATCGCGCCCGCGATAAGCAATAGCAAAATCAAACTCGGCAACAACCAGCGCTGATATCGTGATGCCTGCGACTTTTCAAGTATTTCTTCCATATCGATATTATTACAGATTTTCCCGAGGTTCATCCCCCATCATCATCATCATCATCATCGCCGCCGCCGTCGCCGCCGACGGCGACGGCGGTGGCGTCGACGGTGCCAGGGACATCAGCGTGTGCCGTTGGAATAAAATTCAGCCCTGTGGCGACATCGCGTTTATTTTGATACGCAAAAAACACGAGAATTGCGCTCACGGAGAGCACCACTCCATAGACGAGAAACTTGAGTCCTTTCTTAAGGATCGTTTCCATACGTATTTATGGTAGCGCGCGAAGCGG
Organism: Minisyncoccia bacterium; assembly: GCA_038912545.1. GTDB lineage: Bacteria > Patescibacteriota > Minisyncoccia > Phycocordibacterales > Phycocordibacteraceae > C7867-001. The sequence goes on from JBCLFD010000010.1 coordinate 10,282, forward strand.
CCCTGTCAAGATTTGTCATGGGGATAAGTCGGCCAATTGTCATAGAGAGTCCGTGCAATTACATAGAGAAGAGTCCCCGCGAACATAATCCACCAAAAACCGTTGAGAATTTCGTAATGAGATGCGAGATAAACCTGCAAACCAGATAAGGTCGTGGGCGAATTACCCTCAAGACCCTTTAGTATCATAATCGGGATGCTGGAAGTGCTCATTTCTTCAGTCATAAATGTTTTCTACCGGTTTGCCTATAATCGCAGGATTGTCGTTTTCTGTTTTTATCCATTTGTTATGGGAAAACGCCTTGTATATAAGTACACAAGAGTCAGGGGCATCGACAATCCTATAAAACGGACCACCGTTTATTGAGTGGTCGAATGTCCATGCAACGCGGCCTCCTACCATATCGCGACCCGTGCAATAACCCTTGGTGCGAATCCAGTATTTGTAAGGGTCACAGCGAGCTCGAGCGGAAGCGCTCTCTGTGCGCACGGTCCTCACCGTTCCATCCGCTCGAATAATCTGCGCAGTTGATACGCACTGATGATTCGCCTCAAACATGTAGAGACCGTACTTGTTTCCTTCCATTGTAAGTTTCTCGTCTCCGGGAATAATCTGTGGAACCATCTGAAAAAGAAAGAGCAGTGTAATCAAGAGCCATCCGATGATTGATTTTTTATCGAGAGGCGCACGAGTGTAGCTGTAGAGGGGTCCAAAAAGAATCAAAAGGGTTGGTAATACCGTCGCAACATAGCGGTATTCGACTAGGAGTCCCGAGTATAGATGAAACATGACGAAAAAAATAAGAACGGTGCGCTGAAAAATGGGGCGCCGAGAAAGAAGAAACCACGAACCAACCATTTCCATGAAAATAATGAGATTGGTAAAAAATGGAATGGACCAGCGCGGGAAAAGTGGGAGACCGGTGACAAGCGATGAAAAGTATGTGCCCAAAATCCATGTCTCATGAATTTTCGCCGCCGTCGAAAGAAAATAGAAAAATACCAGGGCCAGTTTCAAAAAGAATTCCTTATGAGGGAAAAACAACAAAATCAGCGAGAAGAAGAAGAGATAATATTCGTAGTTCCCGGACAAGGACATGGTGAGCACGAACATCGCAAATGTGTGCCACAAAAAAGAAGGTAAGAGCGCGAGATGCGCTAATACCCAATCTTTGCGGTACATGCAATACACGGATATGAGTAGAGTTCCAAACAAAACCATGTACAAAAACGGCTGTGAGTATCCTTGTGGGAGCGCGCGAAGGAACAGTAATTTTCCGCACTCCTGAAAATAGGGCCAGCAGAGATGGGAATTATTTGTGATTGAATCAATAGTCGTGGCGCTACTTCCTATCCACGAATTGAACGCAACGAAATATGAAAAAAGCGTGGCACCGAAAACCCATTGCAATATTTTTGAATGTTCTATTTCTTCAATCGAGAAGATTCTTCGGTACGAATTCAAGAACGATTGTTCTATCGGGGCAGTAAAAACTCGGTCCCGAGGCAGTATTTCTTTTTGCTCAATGGGTTGGTTCATATCTCAAAATTTGTTATATTTGGTCATTATAACCCGTTTAAAGAGATAATGAAAAATGAAGCTCTTAAAAATAGAATTCAATAGAATTAAAGAGGTGATAGAAAAAGAGGTTTTCATCACCAAGGACAAGGAAAAGATTGCTCATTGGGATGGCACTGAAACCAAGTGGCTTTTTGACTTTAGGCGCGTGATTATGAATGCTGATGTGCTTGACGACCTTGGAGAAATCTTCTGGGACAAATTCAAAACTGAATATCCGTTTCAAGTCGGAGGAATCGAAGTTGCGGCAATACCTCTCATCACGGCGTTCGTATTAAAATGCAAAGAGAAAAAAAGTCCAGCAAACGGTTTTTTCATACGTAAATCGCGCAAAAAAGATGGCTTAATGAAAATGATTGAGGGGAGAGTTACGGACGAGAAAATAATACTTGTAGACGACATCATAAACACCGGCAAGAGTTTTATCAGACAGGTTGAAGTGATTGAATCGCTCGGAAAAAAGGTTCACACCGTATTTGCGATTTTGCGTTTCCGTGATACGGAGTACTACAAATATTTCCACGAACGCGGAATTAAGGTCGTATCACTATTTACTCTTGATGATTTTAAGGATTCTCTTAATGTCACAAATCGCGTTGAAAAAAAAGAATTGCCGATAGCGATACCATTCAAAGCGGAGTGGTACTTCAAGAGCGAGCATCCGAACTATTACTATGTAGTTCCAAAGTCAGCACCGGTAATTGACGCAGAAAAACTATACTTCGGGAGTGACAGCGGCATCTTTTGGGCGCTTAACCAGAGTGACGGCTCAGTCGCGTGGAAGTATAAGGTCGGGTTCCATGCCAAGGGCAAATACATCTTCTCCTCGCCTGTGATGTATAAAAACCTAGTTTATTTCGGCGCATACGATGGAAATTTCTATGCGCTTGATAAAGAAACGGGTAAAAGAAAATGGGTATGTATGGACGCGGATTGGATTGGTTCGTCGCCCTGCGTGGCGCCTGCACTCGGACTGGTTTTTATCGGGCTTGAATTCGGATTATGGAATAAAAAAGGCGGAGTTGTTGCGCTTGACGCAGAAACCGGAAAGAAAAGGTGGGAATATTTTATGCCCGGCCTAGTGCATTCTTCCCCTGCCTATTCCGAAGAAAATAACATCATCGTTTGCGGAAGTAATAACTACTCTGTTTATGGATTCAACGCTAAAAATGGCAAACCTCTATGGGAATTTAAGACCGAAGGAGAGATCAAAGAATCATTCGCATTTGACGATGCTCGTGGGGTAGTAGTGTTTGGCTCGCACGATTCTTATATATACATTCTCAAAACAAAAACGGGCGAGATTGTGCACAAAATAAAAACCAATGAGGCGATTTATTCAACGCCGCTCGTCTACGAAGGACGCGCCTACATCGCCTCGCTTGATAAAATACTTTATTGCGTCAATCTTGATACGGGCGCGATTGCTTGGAAATTTACTACCAACGGCAGAATTTTCGCCTCGCCAGAAATGATTGACGACAAATTATATATCGGCTCAAACGACGGGCGGCTTTACGAATTAGACCCGCAAACAGGCAAAAATACTGCATTTTTCCAAGCAACCGAACGAATCACGAACAAAATCGCATATAACAATAAAACTCAGCGGTTTTTCGTACCGACATTCGCAAACGAAATATATTGTCTCGAAAAGAGCACTGACTCCCCTACCAGAGAAAAAGATTTTGATAGTAAAAAAGGTGAGTCGCAGGCAGATTGCGACTCACCCTGAGAAAGCGGGTCTATTACTCTGCCGACCCGCGCTTCAGCGCGGAGAGCTGGCCGGCGGTTGCGCCTTAACCGGCGGTTGCACGCTCTTCGGAAGTTGCTCAGTCGCCACTGGGGCGACAGGGCACTCTTGCGTGCCCATGCAACGGTTAAAACATATTTGGGCTTCTTTGGTGTTCGCTGCACACCCGCCCCTAACACCGCCACACTCCTGCGTGCACTGTCCACGCGTCTTGTCCTGAGCACCCACGTTTGCGCTCAGAACCAGCCCTGCAAATACGACCACTAGTAAGTTACGCATGCTTTTTCTCCTCTGATAATGGTGCTCCGCAGCACCCCGTGTATGGTTATACTATAATCATTAGGTTCATGTCAATGGAGAATGATATACTGTCTTTTCATGCGTTCCGCACCACAAAAATTACTTATTGTTGTGGCATTCATAATGGCGATCGCAATTTTCTTAGTAATTAACACGAAAGATAACCGTGATAAGACGCCTTTTGCTATTTCAGAATGCTTCTCTATAACCAGTGCTGTTGGGATAGAAACTTGTCTTCGCAGAACATCCGCCTTCCTGCTAGATAAAACCTCTGTACGCAACTTGCTGGACTTCATAGTTGCGAGTACATCGCCGTCAATAATCCTCAACAACTGTCATTTAATCGCTCATACGATTGGCCAAGTAACATACACAAAAGCCAAATCTTTGGAAAATACACTTTCTCAGTGTACCCCTTCATGTAATAACGGTTGCGTCCATGGAGCAGTTTTCGCCTCGGTCGCGGATATATTTGGTGACGAATATTCTGGAGAAGATATCGCACACGCAGGAGTAGAAGAGGTGCAGAGGGTGGGAGCAAAATATTGCACACAGAAAACTGGTCTTTGCCACGGGATAGGACACGTACTGCAGATCACTACTACGGATCTAGAGCGGTCGCTCTCGGCTTGCGATGAAATTGCTTCAGGAATCTTAGCGGAAGCATGTTATCAAGGGGTTTTTATGGAGGATGCCGGGCAGCTTTCGTTTGTGCCAAAACCTGCCTCCACCATTCGGCGCTCTGCCGACTTTGCATATCCTTGTAATGCAATTGACTCCCGTTACAGACACGCTTGTTTTAGATATCTGCCTGACTATCAAGCTGCATTACTTTCGAAGAATGACTCTGTGGAAGATGGCTTCATGTTGAGAAAGAAGACTTGCGAAAAATTCTCGCAGCCACAGCGTTCAGATTGTTTCCTCGGCATCGGGTACAAACTTGACAGAGAATTTGATGAGCACGGAAATCTTACAGGCAAGGGTGCCGAGCTTTGCAATCCACTCGAGAATGCCGATAGGAGAGCGTGTACCGTCGGCCTTGCAATTCGGTATTCTTCTTTTTCAATGTATGACCGTGCTGTCCAATATTGTGAAAGTATTAGCGATACATCATTAAAATCACAATGTTACAATGCTGCATTCCAAGGATTGGAATTGCAGACAGTCAATAGACTGAACATTTGTAGCGCTACCGCATTTGATGAATGCGCGAAGGAATACACCCGTTACTTAAAAGTTAAAGGAGATCTTCCCGCGTACTTCTATGAGGGGTTGTCGCCCCAGAAATAATATTGAAAAGAGCATAGGGTCAATAAAATAAAAATTCCTTCAGAACTGTTTCGGTTTCAAATAGGGTCTTAACCTCTGCAGCATTGCGGCAAGCAGATTTCATTTCTCCATCAAGCTCATCGCATACGACTTTCACCGAATTTTGCCAGTCATCATACTTATACACTGCAAAAACGTTGGAGGCAGATATAAAACACAGTGGTCGGTATTTCTCCGGAAACACTTCGATACAACTTGTAATCACATCGCGGACTTTACCGTCATTTTGTTTTACGATTCTGAATCCTGCACCAAGTAAACACCCAACTCTTGTCGTCCTATCGTCTGCTGAAATACAAAGTGTCATACTCTCAGAATTATCAAGTTGATATCGAACTTCCCACATATCACGCAGATTAAAAGCGCAAACGCTACGGTGCCTCTCTGGCAAATCGCGGCACATTTTCCATACATCATCTTTCGAGAACATATATTCCGGCCCAAATTCCCAATACTCTTGGAATACGCCTCCATAGCATGGGACTTGAGCGTAGCTGGTGAGCTGATCGCAATATTCGAGAGATTTCTTGATATCAAAATTGGTAAATTGGGAGAAGCCGTGCCCTAGCCCATGCCCGCACGTTTTGCCAAGACCCTTGAGATCACATTCATCCTTGAGATCCTTTAGAACATTGAGCCCTTCGGTTGCGACTGTGGCTTTCAAAAGGCCCCCGCGACAGCCAAGTCGAAAAGAATCGGGGCACAGCTTAATACCCTGGCTTCCGTGTTTCTTGTAGATATATGTACCGACAAAGTAAGGAAGGGGTCCGACGCTCGGTACATCGGCAGATTCAAGCAACTTCCAGCCAGCGACTATGCCTTCTTTCTCCATAACACTCTCGAGGAAAACGAGCTTATCCTTAAATTCGAGGGCATTAAAGACAGCAAGTTTTCCAAGCAATCTTTTTTCTTCAAGAGTAAACCAGTATGCAAGTGATGCGAGCAGAAATACCAGAGTCACCAGCACCATAAGTAGTCGCTCTTTTTCTTTAAAAAACATCTAGATATTATACACCGCAATGCCACGTGGCGCCGTTGCGGGCCGACTCGTTTTTCAAATAGCGGATGAACACTACAGTATAATGGATATATGATTAATGTGAAAAAACTTTCGATTTATTATGACGGAACATGTAACGTATGTTCAAAAGTCGTTGAGAAGATTTGCCGTTCCTCACAGAATGAAAAATTCGAGCCAATAGATATAACACATGCGAGACTTCCAAAGGGAATTACCTCTGCCCAAGCGCAACGCGATGTGCATGCAGTTGATGAGCACGGAAAGCAATATGTTGGTATTGATGCCGTAGTACGCATATTGAAGGAGTACCCGCATTGGCGACCAATCGCTTGGATAATTTCTTTACCAGGTATTAAACAGGGCGCTGCGTTCATCTATCGAATCGTTGCTACAAACAGGCATTGGTATCACTCATAATTTAATTATTAGAAAGGAAGTTAATCCAGCCCGAGGAGCAAATTAAAGATGTCGCGATGCGTGTGCAAAACGCGAACAAGGTCAATATGATCGTGTTGTTCAAAATAGAATACAAGATAGGGAAAATTACTAAGGGAGTATGCACGCACATTTGGTATGTCCAACTCGTCCGCGAATCTAAGCGATCCTATCGCCGGCATCTTTTCAATTTTACGTACTGCAATTTTGTATTCGTTAATGAATTGATTCGTGACGCGTAAATTCTGCTTTGAGTAGTACCGTACTATTTCCTCAATATCTTTGCGTGCCTCCAAACTTTGGAGTATTCGTTTCATGCTTTCCGAGCATTGTGGCGCGCGTAGGTGCGTAATTCCTTCCAGTATGCGACATTAATCGGCTTTTCATGACCACTTTCAAGACCTTTTATAATCTGTGCACGAAGCCGCGCGCGCGCGTTCAGAACGGCAGAGTTTATTTTAAAAGACCTTTTGAGTTCTTTAACATCAGCTGTCAATGCTACCAGTTGCTTTTGTATCGCCACGTTCATCATAATTGCTATTATAACCTGAGGTCGCCCTGCTTGCAATCGGCGACCACGAGATGTACGAGTAAAAAATTAATTATTGGAAAGGAAGTCAATGTCGCCTTGGATACGCTCGGCGAGCGCGAGCACGCTGTTGGCGTATACTCTGCCGGCGGTCCGCCACGCACCGCCTGCATAATACTTCGCGGAGACAGTGTCATTGCGTACCGAGCCGTTTCTTGTCTTCCGGCTTTTTTAAATAATTCTTTTTTGACACAATCGGACGACCAAGCCGTTTCTCTAATTTCTTTCTCGCCCCGCCGGCGATATCGCCACCAGCTTTTGCATCGGATTGTAATTTTGCTATGCCTTTTGAGTCCTCGTTTCGATGTATTTCAGTCGTTGCGCGTTCACCGAGCATATTGAAAATGAGTTCAAAATCGTCCATGTGGTCGCGCAAATTTTCTCGTGCCAGCCCTTTGAGCTTTTTGTATTCGCTCGGTGTAACGCCAAAAGTTGCCTTGGAAATCTCGGCGGTCAGAATTTCATAATCCTTGTGGTCTTGCGCACCTCGATTTTTCCATTCGTCCGTCAATTCTTCGCGGATGGCAATACCACGCATCCGTTTCTCTATCCAATCATCACTATAGCCCTTGAGCTTATAGAGCATCCGCGTCCTTTTGATAGCCAGTTCTGGATTCTCAATTTCCTGTATTCGCTCGTATCCGACTTTTGCCAGCCAGCGTTTGAACGGCTCGGCTTTTGGCGATGGAATTGACTGAACAAGTCTAAATATACCCTCTGTATTCCAGCAATACGCTTTTTGCTTGCCTCCAGAAGTTTCAACTTCAAGCATAAGGGGTGGTACAAATTGTACCCCCCCTTGATCAGTGAGTTTTGCGAGATTCTCATCCCTCTCTTTGAGTCTCTTAAAATATTGCGCTGGGTCTTTCGAGTCTGCTAATGCTTCAATTACATCGTTTATAACAAACCACCACTCGCCATTATGTAGAGTTTTTCTAACTTTTTTACCTTTGAATAAGGCTATTTTTGTTGAAATTTCTATCATAATCTCATCGTAATCATATTTTATGATAACCCTCTCATAATCATTCCGACTAATGCTAACACTAATGGGACACTAATGGGGACAGTCACGATTCTTTTGCAAAACATATTGCATAATTAAGATTTCTTTGGTCGTCCAGCAGAACGAAGTGTGGATTCGAGATGATACTTTGTCACCATGCGATCCACCCACCGATCCCATCCAAATGGTACACCCTTGTTGAGTGCGTGACGAATGATATTGAGATCGTCTTTTTTATCCGACGTGTTGATCCAATGTTTGTATCCATGGGGGAAAGGAGTGGGCGATGCATCAAGCAGTTTCATGTGCGCTTTCGTTCCATTGATGCGCCGCCACGCACTTCCCAACTGCCAATTTTCACACTGGCGAACGAGTCGGGCGCGCACGGGATTGCGCTCAACATATTTGATGAGTGTCAGGAGATAGTTGTCATTGTCGACAAGAAATGATTTGTACCGACCCTGATAGAGATGGCCGCTCCCAACCGTCTTTGTTTTGACGTGTACATGACGGGTGTGTGCATTGGTGAGCCGATGCATAAATATGCCGAGGTCGCCATCGTGTTTTGGGTAAAGGACAAGATGCCAGTGGTTGGGCATGATTGTGTACGCGAGGATGCGCATGTCCGTGAGTTCTTTGGCATCGTTCATCAATTTCTCGAAAAGTTTGTAGTCCTCGTGTGCTTCAAAGATACCCATGCGACCATTCGCACGATTGATGACATGATAAACCTCTCCTCCAATGTCGACTCTCGCAAGACGGGGCATGGGTGTATTATTACACCATTCACCATTAGTTACGAAAATCAATCGTGGCTGTCCCCATTAGTGCATTAGTGTTCTTGGCATTGTTGGTTCATTTGTGTTTATTGGTGTTTATTGATATAATTAGGTAAAATAAATATCTATGTTTCCATTATGCTTCCATTTAGTTTAGCAGAATTATTCCATCACGCATCAAGGAACCATAATGAGGGATTTGAGCTTCCAACTCATACACCGGTGTTGCCTTATGAGAGTTCGGCCTACAAGTGCTACACTCGTTTTCTTCACCTCAAAATCACCTACACTGAAATAGTCACCACGTTAGATTCAGTTATCAGGGCACGCCATTCAACAAGAAATTTTTCAAGAAAACCATCATCACTAAAAGATATTGGGAACATTTTGCACTATTCAGCTAGTGAACAAAAAAATCTCTCAAGAGGGGAGGAAAAGGAGGTACATAAAGAACATAACAAAAGGGTAACACCATCTGCCGGCGGGAAATACCCAATTGAAATTTATTTTTTAGTTTTACAAGATGGAGAATTAAAAAAAGGAGTATACCACTATTGTGTAGAAAAAAATGAAATTGAATTTCTCTGGGATTTTTCAAGTATTAACCATAATATTGATTCACTTTTTACCTATCCATGGGTCAAAAATGCCACATATGCCTTCATACTCACCGGTGTTTTAAGAAGAAACACGACCAAATATTTAGATCGTGGCTATCGTTATATGTTATTGGAAGCAGGACACATGGGAGAACGTTTAAATCTCATCCCTTATGCTCTTGGACTTTCGTCATGTGGCTTAACAGGACTTTTTGATGAAAATATTGAGAAATTTCTTGATATAGATAGACGAAGAGAATCGGTACTCTACGGAGTTGTCGTAGGATAAAATATATGACTAACAAATGGCTACCAAATTTATTAAGACAAAAAGAACTCCTCGACACAATTAAGGCAGATGGAGCTCGTTTTAGACTACCGCTTAATCTCACC
>JBCLFD010000011.1:0-18302 GCA_038912545.1 Minisyncoccia bacterium
GAATTAGTTGGCCAATTGAACAATATTTCAGATATAAAGGAAGCCGTTCATTATCTTTCTAATGAGGCAGGCGAATTAGCAAGGAAAAAATGGGATGAACTATCTGCCAATGAAGTGGAGAGTGCTCAAAGTGAGGAAGAAATAAAAAACGCTTTTGACAATATTCGCTCAGGAGGATATGCAACACCGATTGCACTTAGGAAACAGGCAAATAGTAAATATTTCAAAATTACTGGGAAACGTGTGGATCCACATTACAGCATTACCTACGTTTAGCCATAACGGGGTACGACAGTGGAGGCACTGTGGCTGATTCAGAATAAATCATCATGCGAGCCGAGGTCGATGAGGAGAAGGATAAGGATAAGGATAAGGATATCGTCTTATTTCTGGTACACCAGTAACAAATTGTACTTGAGGTGACACTCACGGTATCCTTGCATTTCACCAGTGAGCTGATGATCGCGGTATCGTAAGTCCAACGTTTCTCCTTTAGCTAATATTCGGATAATTCCTTCAAGCATCTGACGATCAAAGCTTTTGTGTCGAGTGACACGCTTCAACGCTGTTTTGTAACGCCGAGACAAAATGATTTTGTACATAGTGCGGTCTATTTCTCACCCAGAACATCGCGATGTGCCTCCTGTATAGTCGCGTATCTCTTGCCGTGCTTCAGTGCATACTCCGCTTCTTTTATAAGTTGGAGTTTCTTTTCGCGTGGCCAGTAGTCAGCGCTCATAACCGGAAATGGAATCTCTTTCCCGTGTATTACTTGTGCGAGATAGAGCTTCACGCCGGAGGACATATCTAATCCCATTGAACGAAAGGTTTTTTGTGCGGCGTTTTTCATTTTGCTGTCAATGCGTATCTGAATGGTTGTAGTCATGCGAGTATCGTATACCCTGCGGTTAAAGCTGTCAATACAATGTCATTACACTAACCATAATGCGGGACGGAGGCTGAGGCGGTGTGGTGGATGCGGATGTCGCCATAAGCATTGTATTGTTCAGCAGCGACCGCACCTTGCTTCACGAGTTCAAGAAGGGCGAGGAACGATACAATGACTTCTATTTTCCACTCTTCGAGCCGCTTGCCCTGAGCGAACCTGTCCCGAGCGGGGTCGAGGGAGTCGAACGGGGCAAAATCCTTAAAAGAAATAGTCATTGCGCTCTGTACGCGCTTTGCGAGCCGGTCCATCATTTCTTCAATGGTTATAAGCGGCTTGACTCGTACCTCAGGTAATTCTTCAACCACTTCGCGTGCGGAGAGAACGCGCGCGAGCGCTTCGGCGAGCGCGTTTGCAGAAAGATCGCGCGACGGGGCAAACACTATTTCAACTGGCCGATCTCCCCCTCTGACCATCACCTGCTTGCCGTAGAGCTGAGCGAGTTCGCGCGAAGCTTCGCGCACTTTTTCATACGCAACGAGACGACGCTTCAGGTCCTCCACGTCCGCATTTTCTTCTTCGGTGAGCGCGAGGTCGGGGATGAGCGATTTTGACTTGACGAGGAGCAGAGTCGCGGCGATTTGGATGAAATTCGCGGTTTCTTCAACAGGAAATATTTCTTGCGCACGCACATGCGTAATAAAATCTTCGGTGATTGAGGCGAGCGCAAGGTCGTTGACTAGAAGTTTGCGCGCTTCAATGAGGTCCAACAGAAGTTCAAACGGACCTTCAAATCCGTCGGTGCGAATCGTAAAGTTAGTTTTCGGTTGTGTCGTCTGCATTGGAGTCGGTGTTGAGTAGTGTATCAATGCGATTCAAGTCGCGCGGGAAGAGTGTTGCCTCCTTCACGTTCGGGAGATTCAAGATACGTGCGGTGAAGCGTTCCAGCCCGGTCGCGCTCCCGCCATGAGGCGGCATGCCATATTTGAATGCCTGGAGATAAAAAGAGAATTTTTCCGGGTCAAGACCCTTGGCTTTCGCTCGTGCAACGAGCTCGTCGTGATTATGCACGCGCTGACCGCCGGTTGTTATCTCCAGACCGCGGAAGAGGAGGTCAAAACTTTTTGTAAAACCTTTATCATTCTCGTCTTCGTAGGTATAGAACGGACGTTTAGAAACGGGGTAGTGGGTGACGAAAACGAAATCAGAACCATGCTCCTTCTTGGCCCATGCAGAGAGAGAGCGCTCATGCTCCGGCTCTAAGTCGGGCTCCTCTCCTACGCCGAGAATCTTTTGTGCTTCACGCAGTTTAAGAACTGGGAATGACTTTTCAGGAACGAGTGGGAGGTCCATCTTCCGTCTTGTGAAAAAGTCGCTATGTTTTTCAGTCACAGCATTCGTCATCGCACGCACTGTTTTTTCTAGCGTCGCCATCACATCCGTGTGGTCCTTTATGAAGCCCATTTCAAAGTCCAGCGTGCAGTATTCAGAAAGGTGGCGGCTAGTCGAATGCTTCTCTCCGCGAAAGACCTTCGGCGTAGAGAAAACGCGTTCAAACACTCCCATCATAATCTGCTTATAGAATTGAGGAGAGGTCGCCAGATATGCCTTCTTGCCATAGTAATAATCAACGGGGAAAACGGCAGATCCGCCTTCGGCATCGGCGCCAACGAGCGCGGGCGACTGAAACTCAGTAAACCCTTCTTCCTGAAGAGTTCGGCGGAAAGTATCAATAGCAGTCGCTTGCACGCCGAAGATACCGCGTGCGAGCTCCGTGCGTAGCGTGAGTGGCATATTATCAAGATAGGTGTCCAGATTGAGGTCCGCGTCTTTATCAAACGGCATTGCATCTGATGTGCTTAAAATCTCTATGTTTTTTATTTCTAGCTCTATATCACCGTTCTGTTGCTCTTTTTGTATATTTTTTTCTGGGCGCTTATTCACTATTCCCTCAACGGTGACGACAAATTCGTTCCGGACTTCTTTTGCAATTTCCATCGCCAGACTCGCTGGCAGTACCACGCCCTGCACCTTACCCGAGCGGTCGCGGAAATCAAAAAAGACCATTTTCCCTTGGTCACGCCTTACATCCACCCAGCCCGAAATAGAAATATCTTCGCCGACATGACTCCCCATCTCTCCGATAAGCGTTCTCTGCATAAGTAACATTATGCCACGCCAATCGCTTTGCGCACCTGCTCCATCTTAGCCTCGCTCACTGCGCGGGCTTCGCGCTTCCCTTCTGCTAAAATCGCATCCACAATGTTTTGGTCTTTTGCGAGCTCTTCATACGTCGCACGGATGGGCGTAAAATAGTTGTCCAAATCTTCTATGAGAATTTCTTTCAGCGCTTTGTAGTTACCTTCGTGCTCTCTATACATCGTCTCGAGTTCATTCTCGCTTCGAACCAGCTTGTGAATGGCGTACACATTTTCTGGGCGTCCTGCGGATGAATCGGTCACGATACTCATCACGCTCTTCGCCAATTCGTCGCGCGTCGCGAAAAGTGGAATGACATTGCCGTAGCTCTTGCTCATCTTCTGTCCGTCAGTACCGGGCACCACCGCGACCTCCGGCATGATGTACGGCTCGGGAAGTTTGAAAACTTCTGTCTTGTATACGCGATTAAATTTCTCCGCGGTATCGCGCGCGTACTCAATATGCTGTTTCTGGTCAGCGCCCACCGGCACGACGGAGGCGTCGTAGAGCAGGATGTCAGCCGCCATCAACATCGGATAATTGAATGTGCCGACGCTTATTTCTTTATTTTTCGCCTCTGAATCTTTGAAGGCGTGTGCACGCATGAGATACGGCATCGTGGTGATAGTGTCAAAAATCCATGCAAGTTCGGTGTGCGCGGGTACGTCCGATTGTTTGAAGAGCACGACCTCTTTCGGGTCCAAGCCGACGGCGAGATACGCCATCGCGAGCTCGCGGGTGCGCCGACGCATCTCTTCGGCATCCTGCATCGTGTTCAGGGCGTGATAGTCGGCGATGAAGATGAACGGGCGATACTTCCCTTCCTTGGTCAGCTCGACGAACTGGCGCATCGCGCCAAAATAATTACCTATATGTAGGTCCCCAGTCGGCTTTATCCCAGAAACGAGTACGGGCTTGTTGCTCATATTTTAATAGAATAACACAAACTTAATAGTGCGCCGGGTTGGATTCGAACCAACGAAGACCGAAATCAGCAGGTTTACAGCCTGCCCCCGTTGACCACTTGGGTACCGACGCGTTCAAAAACTATAACTCAAAATCTGTTTATTTCAAAACCAGAATAAGAACGCCTTGCTTCCCTTTGCGCACCAGAGCGTGGTCGTCGGAGAAGTCGCCCGCGAAGAGCTTCTGGTCAGGGTTCTCTATCGTCATACCGCCGAGCGTGATTCCCTTCGCTTCAATGAGCCGACGCGCATCTGATTTTGATGAAGCAAGACCTCCCGAGACAAGTGCTTCGGCCAATGAGACACCCTCGGCAAGGCCTCGCCTTGCCACTACGAGCGAGGGTGCTTCGGCGAGCGCGACTGCGCGCGCCTCGCGCGAGAGCTCGCTGAATGGCGTGTCGCCAAACAAGGCATCAGTCGCCGCGGCTGCCGTGGCGACTGATGCCGGTCCGTGCACAATCTCGGTCACGAGTCGAGCCAAGGTCTCTTGCGCCTGTCGTTCCTGCGGACTTCGGCGATGCAATTCCATAAGCACATCAATCTCGTTCAGGGGAAGAAACGTATACACTTTCAAATAATTCTCAATATTCTCATCCGGTAAACGGAGCCAGAATTGATAAAACTGGAAGGGCGATGTTTTTTTCGCATCAAGCCACACGGCGTTCCCCTCTGACTTCCCAAACTTCTTACCTGACGCATCAGTAACGAGCGGCATGCCGAGCGCATACACCTCCTTGCCGAGACGTTTATGAATGAGGTCCACGCCTGAAAGCAAGTTGGTCCACTGGTCTGAACCTCCTACTTGTAGGTCACAGCCATATTTTTCGTGGAGAGTGAAATAATCAAAACCTTGCAGAAGTGCGTATGAAAATTCAGTAAACGAAATGCTGTCATCGGGATTATCCAAACGTCGTTTAATGACGTCGCGCTTCACCAAATCATTAACCGTGAAATATTTCCCTACGTCGCGCAAAAACGGAATTAATTTAACTTTCGTCAACCAATCGGCATTATCAACCAGCTTGAAGCTGGTACGGCCGAGAATGCTTTGTAATTGTTTTTTCAGTGCACGCGTATTCCGCGCCACCGTTTTTTCATCCAACATCGGCCGCTCTCCCACCTCCTTCGGGTCGCCTATCATGCCCGTGCCACCACCAACGAGGAATATGAGTTTATGGCCGAAATTATCAAGGCGCTTCATCAGCAGTACCCACGCGAGGTGTCCGACATGGAGCGAATCAGCCGTTGGATCAACGCCAATGTAAACCGTACGTGGCACACTCAAAATCTTCTCGGGGTCAGCCGAAAAATGTTCAATCAGTCCGCGTGCTTTCAGTTCTTCCGCAAGCGTCATGGATAAACTATATCATTCAATCGCTAGCGCGCGAGGAAGAAGAGACCGACCGCGGGGGCGATGAACCACCAGAAGAAATATTCTTTGGGTGCGAAGAGGAGGTCAATGGCAGGCGTAAAGTCATACACCGAAGCTACCGGAAACACCTGATAGGCAAGTGCGAGAAGAAAAGCTGCTGTGAAAAATGAGAGTGCGATGAGTCCGAGTATGCCGATATACAGGAAGTCAGAAACAACAACGCGACGTAGGATGATGAAAAATAAGAACGAGAGACCGAGATATACACCAGCTTGTGCGAGAAGTGCGGTGAGTGCCGGCGCGGTCGGAAGATATGACATATACGGGAACATCACGTAAAGCGCGTACGCGCAGTAAAATGCAAGTAGAACGGAGACGAGCTGACCGCGTCCCACATACCATGCATAGAGGAAGAAAACGGTAACCAGTATGAGAATAATCAGGAAGTCGCTCGCTGCGGACCAGACCGTGAGCGCCGTATTCGTCGCGAGAATATTCACTTGGGCAAGACCGTCAGTAGCAGACATAAAGACAGTATACCGCTTTCTGCCTACGGGGCTTCAGAGCCCTTCGTTTCTCAAATCCTCAATCGCCTTCTTCGCCTTACTCGAGAGTTTTTGTGGGAGCGCCACTTCAAGCTGGATAATAAGGTCTCCGTGGTCGTGACCAACCGGAACGCCCTTTCCCCGTAGGCGGAGCATTTCTTCGGCGCGCTTCATCGGGGGAATTTTTACTTCAAGATTCTTCCCTTCCAGTGATTCTATGGTGACCGTAGTGCCTTGAAGCGCGTCGGTAAGCTTCACTGGCAGATGCATCACGAGATTGGCCCCCTCGCGACGGAAGGTAGAGTGTGGCTTCACGTGTATCTTCACATAGAGGTCGCCCGCGATACCGCCCTTTACTGCTTCGCCCTGTTGAGGTAAACGAATCATCTCGCCATTATCAATGCCGGCAGGAATAGAAACGTGAATTTCTTGTTCCTTACGCAATACGCCATTGCCTCGGCAGGTTACACATTTTTCTTTCGGAATCTTCCCGTTTCCGTTACAGACCTCGCAGGTGCGCTGGCTCGTGAACTGCCCGAGAATAGAATTGCGTGTCTCATGTATGCGCCCACTGCCATTACATTGTTTACAGGATTCAATCTCGGTCCCCGGTTTTGCCCCGTTGCCATTACAAACTTCGCAGGTAGACACTTTTGCAATCAGCACATTGCGTTTCGTCCCGAAAATCGCGTCTTTAAATGGGATTTCCAAATCAATAGAAATATCGCGTCCTCGCGGAGTGCGCGTGCGTGCGGTACGACCACCAGAAAATATGTCGTTGAAGATATCCCCGAAATCAAAATCTTGTCCTCCTCCAAAGCCCTGTTGAAATTGCGAGAAATCAAAACCTCCGAACGGGTTGCCTGTCGAAGATCCTGAGGGTCCTCCCGAAGGACCACCAGCGAAGGATTGGCCGTAATTGTCATATTCGCGACGTTTCTTATCGTCGCTTAATACCGAATACGCCTCGGTGACCTCTTTAAATTTAGAGTCGTCTCCTCCGCCCTTATCTGGATGATATTTGTGCGCCATCTTCCTAAAGGCCTTTTTAATTTCCTCTTTGTCGGCCTTCCGGTCCACCCCGAGCACGTTGTAATAATCTTTTGTTGTTGCCATGTTTCCTTGAGTATACTCCTTTAGCTTTTTGTATGCAAAACGAAGCTATTTTTAATACGTCTTCGAGCCGCGCCGTTCTACTTCCGAAACATCGACACTTTTGTTCTTAACATCTATTTCGTAAAAAATGCGATATGAACCGATGCGTTTGCGCCACGCCTGTTCAATCCCGCCAAGCTTATGTGTATCTCCGATATAGGGATTGATAGCCAGTTCTTCAAACGCAATAAGAATTCTCTCCGCGTCCTTCTGCGGGAATCGAGTCAGTGTTTTATAAACGCCCGAGTCAACGCTTACGAGCCAGTTTCCGTTTGAGTTCATCGAGCGACATCAATTTTCCTGCGGCGCGATTCTTGCGCATGCGCGCCAATGCCAGAAGGTTCGCTCCTGTGGGCGTGAATTCCGGCACTACGCGTGCTTTTAGTGATTCGTATTCGCTACGTCGCAAGACAATAAGGTCATTACCAGCCGCAAGCGCCTTCGGAATAGTAATCGTGGTCATGCGTACTAGTATAACACTTTTATACACAGAGTCACTCTAGACTAAATGCGATAATAATCAGCACAACGAGAATCAGAAGAAGCACAGTCCCAATCTGCTTGTAATAGTGCTTCAAGTCTTCCCGCAAAAGTTTCAGACTCCCGTTTATTTCGTATGTGTTTTGATCCATGTTATTTATATCTTGGTAAGGTAACTATGGCTTCTCTTTGAACTCTGCGTCCGTAGTTGGAGGAGTTTCTGGCCCAGTGCCTCCACTTTGGTCGGGACCTGCGGCTTCGCCTCCTGTAGGAGGCTGTGCCTTGGCCATCGCCTCGCCAATCTTCATCAGCGCCGATGACAATGCTTCAGTGGCAGATTTAATCGTGCCGGCATCTTCACTATTCTTCGCGGTCTTGAGTGCATCAATTTTATCTTGCACTTCCTTCACCACTTCCGCGCCCGCTTTCTCGCCATGTTCTTTAATCGCTTTCTCACCTGCATAGATTGCTTGGTCGGCGATATTGCGCGCCTCGGCGAGATTCTTTCGCTTCTCGTCTTCGGTCGCATTCGCCTCCGCATCCTTCTGCATTCTCTCAATATCGGTCTTGGAGAGGCCGGTGGAGCCCTCAATGCGAATGCTCTGCTCCTTACTTGTTGTCTTCTCTTTGGCTTTAACCGTCAAAATACCCGAGGCGTCTACGTCAAACGTGACCTCCACCTGCGGAAGCCCGCGTGGGGCTGGCGGGATACCGTCCAACATAAATTTACCGAGCGATTTATTGTCGGCACTCATCGCGCGCTCGCCCTGCGTGATATGAATTTCTACTGACGGCTGATTGTCTGAAGCTGTGGAGAATGTTTGTGAGCGCGAGGTCGGTATCGCCGTATTGCGTTCTATCAATTTCGTCGCGACACCACCCATCGTCTCTATAGAGAGTGAGAGCGGGATAACATCCACGAGAAGTATATCCTTCACATCGCCTTGGATAATGCCCGCCTGAATAGCGGCGCCCGCCGCGACTACCTCGTCGGGATTAACCGTCATATTCGGCTTCTTGTTGAAGAATTTTTCTACTGCGCTTTGAATCGCGGGCATGCGTGTCTGGCCGCCTACGAGAATCACTTCGTGCAAATCGCCAACTTTAAACGGTGACGCCTCCATTGCGCGCTTGGTTATCGCCATTGCGCGATCAATAAATTCGGCAGACAGTTCTTCCAGCTTCGCACGGCTCATCTTAATCAGCAGGTGTCGCGGGCCAGAGGCGTCGCTCGTGATGAATGGAATATTTATCTCTGTCTCCATTGCCGACGACAGTTCTATCTTCGCTTTCTCGGCCGCCTCGTCTAAGCGCTGGCGCGCGAGCGCATCACTGCGCACATCTATCCCGCTCTCTTTTTTAAATTCATCGGCAATCCAGTTGATAATCTTCTGGTCAATATCCTTCCCGCCGAGATGCGCATCGCCGTCGGTCGACTTCACTTCAAGCACGTCGTCGCCCACCTCAAGGATAGAGATGTCAAAGGTCCCTCCACCGAAGTCAAAGACCGCAATCTTTTCATCCTTCTTTTTATTAAATCCGTACGCGAGCGCGGCTGCGGTCGGTTCATTGATGATGCGCAGGACTTCAAGACCCGCGATTTGTCCCGCCGCCTTCGTCGCGCTCCGCTGGTCATCGTTGAAGTATGCGGGGACTGTAATAACGGCCTGTGTAATCTTCTCGCCAAGTTTCGCTTCCGCATCGGCCTTCAGCTTCCCGAGTATCATCGCCGAAATTTCTTCGGGACGATACCACTTCTCTGACATCTTTACTTCTATTCCACCATTTTCTGCCTTTCGCATTTCAAACGGCACAGCCGACTTATCCTTCTGCACATCAGCCTCATCAAATGGGTGACCGATAAAGCGCTTTATTTGGAAAATAGTATTGAGCGGATTCGTGACGGATTGTCGCTTCGCGAGCTGTCCGACGATGCGCTCGCCATTCTTCCCTATTGCGACGATGGAGGGCGTGGTGCGTGCACCCTCTGCATTCTCTAGAATACGCGGAACGCCACCTTCCACTATCGCCATCGCGGAATTCGTTGTGCCCAAGTCAATACCAAGTATTTTTGCCATAGGTAATTAATTAATTTTCTAAATTATACAAAAAGTAATGCTGCATTCGCAAGTTAGGACATATGATGCGCAACTCGCACCTTCGCCGGACGTATAAGTATATCACCCCGCTTCCATCCGCGCTCTAGTACTACACTTATCTTGCCATTATTTTCCGGCGACTTCGCATCATCCTGACCCATCGCGTCGTGGAGCGCCGGATTAAACTCCTCTCCCACGACTCCGACCGCCTCCAATCCGAGCGAAACGAAACCACTCTCCAATTGCTTAACTATCCCACTAAAGCCCTCTGGGATATCGCCATGCTCCTTCGCTCGCTCCAGAGCGTCAAATGCCGGCAGGAGCGTCTCAACTGCGGTAACCACCCCGCGCTCACGTTCGGTTACCTTCTCTTCGTCAAAACGCTTCAACGCGTTCACATAATCGGCCTTCGCCCTCTGCCAACCGTCCATATATTCTTGTTTCTCTTTCCGACATTCCGCCAACTCCTCCTTCACCTTCTTAATCTTCGCGACAGCGTCATCACTACCCTCTTCGGGCTCAACAACACTCTCCGCATCAATATCATCACCTATCCATTCTGCCATATCTCCCCACTATGCCTGAAATGTTGCGCAGAGTCAAAATAATTATTACAACCGCATTAAGACGCTATAGCGTCTTAATGCGGTTGATGCTTTTTATACACAGGCGCTTACTGCAGAAGGTTGCGCTCACGCGCAGATGGATTATTATAAAATCTGTTTTTCGGGCTCACTATTGTCAACAATTAATTTTCTGTCAGAGATGAATACATTAACTAGACCGCACGAATATGTCACCGGCGTCGCAGATAAAAGCTCCTCCGGCGATGACATCCTAATTCGTACAGACTATGATCGGCAAGGTGCGTGGGGCATGCTTACGAGTATCGACCTACATGGTTGCAATCCGGACACGATACGGGACGCTTATAAGATACAGCAGTTCGTCGTGGAGCTCTGTGAGCACATCAAGATGAAGCGCTTCGGCGAGTGCACGGTCGTTAACTTCGGCGAAGACGAGAAGGTGGCCGGATTCTCGATGGTCCAGCTCGTCGAGACCTCCTGTATCTCGGCGCACTTCTCTAATCAGACGAACACGACCTACCTAGACATCTTCTCGTGCAAATATTACAACCCGTACGATGCTGCCGACTTTACCAAAGAATTCTTCAGCGGGAGCGACTACACCCTGACCTACCTCTTGCGAAAATAATTAGCGTTTGCTCCACTGTTTCGCTTTGCGGGCTTTCACGAGACCGGGCTTCTTGCGCTCCTTGGCGCGCGGGTCGCGCTTCATAAAGCCAGCGGCTTTAAGCACTTTGCGCGTATTCGGTTCTACTTTTACCAATGCGCGTGCTATCGCATGGCGCACTGCGTCTGCCTGACCGGAGATGCCACCGCCCTCTACCTGCGCCCGTGCCGAATAATGCTCAACTGCCTCGGCAATAGTAAATGCCTCCATTGCGGTACTGGCGCGCTCATCGGTCTTGAAAAATTCTTTCGGGCTCTTGCCGTTGACGAGAAGCGAATTCGCGTCTGCCTTCTGCATCCGCACGCTCGCAATCGCGGTCTTCCGGCGCCCGACTGCCATGATAAATGTGGTTGTCATATTATTTGATGATCAAGTTCTTCATCCGCGGTGCACGAAGCTTGTTGCGCGGTATCATCCCGTCTACGGTTATGCGCATGACCTCACCGATTCCTTTCTTCGCGATGAGCTCGGTCATCGTAATCTCGCGGAACCCGCCTGGGTAACCAGTGTAGCGCGAATAGATCTTACCTGCAGTACGTCTCGCTGGCAGATGGAGCTTATCTACATTTTCTATAATTACTTTCATTGGCATTGCCAAGTTTTGAGCATAGTTCGCCGAGCGCTTCCCGAGAAGCGCGTGTGCTGCCTCACTCGCAACGCGTCCGAGCGTGCGGTCCGTTGCATCTATGGTATGGGTGACCGATTTCATTGGAGTTGCCATAGTCCTATACGAATGCGATATACGCAAGCTTGCGCGCGTCGCTCGGACCGCGCTTCGTGCGCTTCACGACGCGTGTGTACCCGCCCTTGCGTTCGGCATAGCGCGGACCGATCGTTGTGAAGAGCTTCTTCACGGCCGGTTCGTCGTGGAGCTTCGCGACCGCGAGGCGGCGACTGGCGAGCGTATTCAACTTCGCATAGGTCACCATCCTTTCAATAAACGGACGAAGCGCTTTCGCCTTCGCTTCGGTTGTTCCAATACGCTCTTCCATTACGAGTGAGCGTGCGAGCGAACGCAGAAGTGCACGACGCTGGTTCGGCGGTCGATTGAATGTTTTGCCTTTTGCAGTGTATGCCATTGTATTATTCGCCCTTCAGCGTGAGACCGTGACCTGCGAGCGCGGTCGCGATTTCTTCAATCGCTTTCTCACCAATGCCGTCAAGCTCTTTGAGTGCCGACGCAGTTTTCCTCGCGAGACCGGCCACGCTCTTAATGCCGGCATCTTCAAGTGCGGAGGTGATGCGCGCCGAGAGACCGAGATCAGCGACTTTGATTTTTCCGCCGGAGGCGGACACGCCTTCGGCGGGCACACCTGTTTCCACTACGCTTTCCTGAAATCCGATAATCGCCTTCAGTTGGTGAATCATCGTCTCAATAGAGCTCTCCAATGCTTCGCGCGGAGAAATAGTGCCGTTCGTCTCAATAAACATACGCACGCGGTTGAAGTCGGTGCGGTCGCCCACGCGCATATTCTCTACCTCGTAATTGACGCGACGAATTGGCGTGAAGGTTGCATCAAGCGCGATAACGCCGATATCTACCTTTTCCTTAATAAGCACTTCGCGCTGGACGTAGCCGAGACCGCGCTCTATCGTGACTTCTAGTTCCAATGTTGATTTACCCGAAAGATCGGCGATATGCTGTTCAGGGTTCTTAATCTCCACTTGGCTTGGAAGTTTAAAATCTTTTGCTGTCACTTCACCCGCGCCCTTGTAGGAGAGCGAAATGGTCTGTGGCTCATCGCCGTGAAGCACATAATGAATGCGCTTCAAGTTCAGCAGTATCTCCATAACGGTCTCTCGTGAACCTTCAATAGTTGCAAACTCGTGCGGGATGTCTTCAATCTTGACCTGCGTCACGGTCGCGCCAGGAAGCGATGAGAGAATAATACGGCGAAGAGAGTTGCCGAGGGTGTGTCCGTAGCCCGGATACAACGAATCAATTTCGTAGACGCCCTGATTTCCTTCTTCAGAAACAATGCGCGGCTTACTCGGAAGTGTAATGTGATATTCCATAACGCAATCGTAATTACCTTTTAAATTTTAATACTATTTAAATATTTAAACATTTAAACATTTAAACATTTAATTACCTCGTGTAGAACGAGAGCACCGTCGTCAGGTCGCCCGCTGGATCTGCCGACGCAGAGGTCGGCTTCTCGGTGACTCCGCCCTCCATCGCTTTCGGGTTCCACGAGAGCCACGAGGCGAGCGGGCGCTCATTGAAGCGCTCAGCGAATCCGACGAGCGTCCCGTGCTCCTTAGACCCGTCGCGTATCGCGAGGTGATCACCGACGGCGAGCTGGTGCGACGGCACGCGAATCTTCTTTCCGTTCACCATCACGTGCCCATGAGAGACCATTTGGCGCGCCGAGCGACGGGTTGACGTGAGTCCGAGGCGCCAGACGACGTTGTCTAAACGGAGCTCCAAAAATTCGTGAAGTCGTTCAATCGGTTTGCTCCCGCTCGCAGCGAGCGCCTTGCGCACATAATTGTGGAACTGGCGCTCGGTCAGTCCGTAGGTGATGCGCACTTTCTGCTTCTCCAGCATCTGCTTGCCATACTCGCTCTGGCGTCTGCGGCCGCTGCGCTTGTTTTTAGCGCTGCGGTCGGCAGAAATAGCAAACTTCTGCGTTTGCGCTTTTTCAAATACAGATGCGCCGAGGCGCTTTGCTATTTTATATCGTGGTCCAGTGATCATACGCGTCGCGGTTTAGGGGGCCGCGGTCCGTTGTGCGGTACCGGCGTCTCGTCCTTAATAGAGCGGATCTGCAAACCCTTGCCAGAAAAGGCACGAAGCACCGATTCGCGTCCTACTCCGACTCCGCGAATTATGACGGATGCTTCTTTTAATCCAATCATCAACGCCTTCTCTCCCAGCAATTCCCCGACTTTTGCCGCAGCATACGGCGTTGACTTGCGCGCACCAGAGAAACCGAGTGCGCCCGCGGACGAGGAGATTACAACATTGCCATTCTCATCGGTGAGCACAGCTTTCGTATTATTGAACGTAGCTTCAATGTGCAGAACGCCCTTTTCCAAATGGCGCTTACTGACCTTAGACAGGGCGCGCTCTTTGCGTCCTTGATCCATACCGCGTCCACTCTTTTTGATGATACGTTTCTTTCCCATATTAGGTCTTTTCCAGCGTACGACGACCCGAAGTCATCGTCTTACGCGTATTACCACGGCGTGTGCGCGAATTGGTCTTCGTGCGCTGATTACGCACCGGCAGACCGCGCGTATGGCGCTCGCCCCGCGCCGAGCGGATGTCCTTCAAGCGCTTTATGTTCTGGCCGATCTCGCGACGGAGCTCGCCTTCAATGAGATAGTGCTCGGCAAACGAACGGATTTTTTGTTCTTCTTCAGAGGTGAGCTCGCTACCCTTTTTATTCAAAGCGACGTTCGCGGCTGTAAGCACATCGCGTGCGCGCGTCGGACCGATGCCGTAGATTAACGGCAACGCGTACGCGAGTTGTTTATTATCTGGAATGGTAACACCAGCGATACGCATAATTTTTAAAAGTTTAAATATTTAAATATTTTTAACCTTGACGCGCCTTACGGCGTGGATTTTTCTTATTGATACGGTACAAGCACCCGCCACGGCGGACGAGCAGGTCACCTGTTTGCTGGACTTTAATTGATGCGCGAACTTTCATCGTGTATGTACTTAAAATAATTAGGTTAATCTTCGCACAATCCGCGCACGGCCTCCGTAAGGGTCAAGAACCATCTCCACCTGATCGCCCATCAGTACGCGTATTCGGTGCAGACGCATCTTGCCGGCGAGGTACGCGAGCACCAATTGCTCTCCACCGCCGTCTTCGCCTGCCGGAATTCGGACGCGAAAAAGCGAGTTTGGCAATACTTCTTCAACGGTACCAGCCGTTGTTTTTTTCTCCTCACCGTCAATCATGCGGATGCATCATTAATGTAGCAAATGAGTCGTAAGTCGTCAAATAGCATTACGGCTTGGTGACCGTCACCGAGATAGAAGCGGGGTCGTCAGGGAAGGTCTGCTTCCAAAACGGTCGGAGAATGATGATTGCCCGCTTCACCTCTGGATAGTTAGTAAGCGCAACCTTGGCGGCGGAACGCGTCTTGCCGGCGACCGCCGCCGCAATGCGACCAGAATTAATACTGTATACCAATGGTGCGGTACCGGAGAGTGTGAAGATGAAGGTTTCATCCCCCGGGTCGGGGAGACCGCTCTCAAATGTGAGCGTCAGGTCATTCGTTGTAGTGAGCGTCAATGCCTCGCCTTTATAATTGAGCCCTGCAACCGAGCCAGCGACCGCCTTCGCAAGTGCAGTATTCGGGAAGATAATTGCAGTCACCGTTCCCTGCACTTTAATATCAACCATGCCGGTTGACGAGGACGGAGTCGGTGCAAGCTCTTCATAACTGGTTACCGACGCACCCAGCAAAAGGACATATCCGCTCGGAACTTGTTGCTGGATGCTTGAAGCAAGATCCGGCACGAGCGCGGTCTGCAAGGCGCTTTTGGTGGCGGATTCTGTCTTCGTATCAATGACTGGAACGAGACCGGAGGCACCGCCGGTCATACCAGTAGTTGACTGTGCATATACCTGACTTGATTGCGGAGTACCCGCAAGGCCAGGAACAGTAAAGGATGTCGGTCCGACGTTATAAGAGGCGCCCGGCTGGTCCGCATAAGCAGTCGCCTGAATACTGCCGGGCTTCACGGAGGTCCCTGCCGGAATCGTCACTGCCGAACGGATGCGGAAGATGAGTCCTGCTGGCGTTGCAAAACGAGTGGTTGCAATGAGTTTCTGCGCTTTCGCCTGCGTGTTGTATATCGTGAAAATACCCGATGCTGAAGACTTCATTGTCTTAGTTCCGCTCCCCTGCACACTCTGGGCCGCGATTTTCTGTGCCGTAATGACTTCAAACGGCAAATCACCTACGCTCTTTGAAGCGGTGAATGGAGATTGAACTGCGGTAGAGATAGTGCTCGGAATCACTTCAATCTTGGCGCTTGAAAAATAAAAAAGTGCGCCGATAGAGACACTGATGATACCGAACACCATAAGCATAGTCGTATACGGAAATCGCGGGGGACGCGACTGGTCCATCAAACTTTTTTTATTCATAGTCACCTCTTTCCGGCGGGAAGGCGGGACAATGTCTTCAAGGGTTCGCATATATGGATAGTATAGCAGATTAGGATTCTCGGTAGTGCGCGTAGAGAGTCATGAGAATGAGCGAAAGGTCAATAAGTGTCGCGTCGGTCTGTTTGACGAGACCAGCGAAGTGCGACGGAAGAATAGAAACAATTTTTGGCTGGTTGTCCGAGAGCCAGAGGGATCCGAGCTGTACCTTCGTGAGTGCCTTTTGTGTCTCCTCGGTCTCGCTCTCGCGTGCAAGAAGGAAGATATTGCGCGGGAGTGGATACCGTTTCGCGAGTTCAATGATGACCTGCGTCACTTCGTGCGCCCATGCAGAATCTCCTACCGAGACGTCCGGCGTTTCCGAAATAGCGACAAGTAAATCGTTGCGTACGAGTTCAATGGAGACCACGGGGCCGGTCGCGTCCAAGATGAGCGCATTGTGCTCGTGCGGAAATGCGGCGCGGAGCGCTTGATAACGGAGCGAACTGCCGGCGATAATTTCTATGCGTTTCGTGTGATAGAGCCCGCGAAGTATCGCCGTGACGCCTCCGACAACCGACTGTTTAATGAGCGAACTTAAAATAATGATTTCCGCTCGATGTGCCGACTTGCCGTACGGGTCATGCGTTTCGTAGCCGTTTAAAAGCGTCCCCACCACTCTTTCGTCGCAGATAACCTTGTCTTCACTTGCACATCCGGTTTTTTCCATCGCTTTAGCAACGAGCGCTTTGGTGAAAACGAAAGGTTCTTTACCTTCAAAATGTTCAGTCCGCACCGAAGTCTCCTGCCACGGAGCATCAATGGAGACAACGATATTATTAATAGAACCACTGCCGGTCGCTCGTGCTAATGCTGGTGCGCCTTCGCGAATAAGTGCATCGCCGAGCACTCTAAGCGCGCGCAACATCGCGCGCTCACGCGTTTCATCTGCATGGTTCTCTATCGGGAATCGTCGTGCGTAAAGAAGGAGAGGTGTCTGTCCATTAGAGCGACGTGCATACGCGCCAGCGACTGAGCCAACCGTGATATCAATAAGTACAACCGATTCCGCTTTGTCGTTGCGAAACAACTTGCTGAAAAAACTCATGCGCCTATTCTAGCACCGCTTTGATACGGCGGATGCCGGCGGAGGAAGCCTCTTCTTTTTGTATTTTAAATACAGCCTTCCGGG
This sequence comes from Minisyncoccia bacterium, assembly GCA_038912545.1. Lineage (GTDB taxonomy): Bacteria > Patescibacteriota > Minisyncoccia > Phycocordibacterales > Phycocordibacteraceae > C7867-001. Next base: position 17,262 of record JBCLFD010000011.1, read on the forward strand.
TGATCCCGTCAGGCCCCACAACACTGCCGAGCTCGACAGTGTTGCTGGCATGCGGGCCACCGCAGAATTCTAGCGAAAATGCTGAGTGCGGTGGCCCGACGGAATAGACGCTCACCTGCTCCGGGTAGGTCGCGCCGAATTCATGTTCCGCACCGAGCTTCTCTGCTTCTTCTTTCTTCATCACGGTGCGGACGACTGGCAATGCTTCTGCGATTTTTTCATTTACTATCTTCTCTACTTCTAGTTTCTGCTCTGGTGTCATCTTCGTACCGTAACTGAAGTCAATGCGCAGGCGTTCGCTCGTGATGTTACTGCCTCGCTGATGCACATCTTTTCCCAGCACCATCTGGAGCGCTTTCAATAGGATGTGGTGCGCCGTGTGATATTTCACCGTCTGTTCGGCATGGTCCGCGAGTCCGCCTGCGAACTTCTGCGTTGCTCCAGCGCGCGACTGTGCTTGATGCTCTTTCATCTTTTCTTTCACCGCATTCATATCTAGTGCAATGCCTTTTTCTTTTGTAATTTCTTCAGTGAGCTCAATCGGGAAACCGTACGTCGTGAAGAGCATGAACGCATCTATATCATTCCCCATTTTCTCCAATTCTCGCATGCCGTTTGTAAGTGTTTTTCTGAATTGCGCTTCTTCTCTACCAAGCTCGTCCCGAATACTATCTGCCGCCTGTTTTACGAAAAGATAGTGCTCGGCATACGCATCGCCGAAACCTCGTGCGACTTCAGCGAGTATTGCATCTTTAATGCCGAGTTTGTCTGCCTCGCGAATGGAGCGGCGAATCAGCCGACGGAGCACATAGCTCTGTTCGGTATTCCCCGGTCGAATGCCGGACGCGATCATAAAGACCGCCGCGCGCACATGATCCAAAATGATGCGAAATGAACGCGTCTCGTCCGCATATTTTTTACCCGACCGCGCTTCAAGAAGCGCTCGTGCCACGGTAAATACGTCTACCGTATACAAATCTGACGTTCCGAGCGTTGTTGCCGTCAGGCGTTCCAACCCGCCACCGAAGTCCACATTCTTCT
>JBCLFD010000012.1:0-15548 GCA_038912545.1 Minisyncoccia bacterium
CCGTTTTGATTCGGCATTGTTTTGTTCCTGAGAGTTGGCCGTTATGTAGGTGAGCTTTGGATTGTCTGTATCGGCATTTGAGAAGAATTTATCGAGCTGCACTCTGACCGCATCATTTGCTTTTGCATAACTATCGGCAGAAGTATCATCGATGCTTCCATACATATTTGCGAGATCCTGTTCTGCCTTATCAAGTGATGCTTGCGACGTGGCAACATCTTCTGGTCTGCTCCCCACTTGCAGGCCTTGAAGTTTCGCTTGTTGTGTATCTACATTTGCCTGCGCCTGCCTTACTTGGGCGGATAGGTCGCTCGAGTTCAGTCCAGCGAGTACTTGTCCTTGATATACGTTTTTACCGATAGCAGTAGTAACGTAGGCAATATTCCCACTATTGCCGAAGCCGAGAGCTACGCTAGCTCTCGGAGTGGTGTTACCGGTCACGGACACCGTTTCGGTTATCGGGCCATGTAACACTGTTACGAACGTATAGACATGAGATTTCGGCCACAGAAAATATCCGCCGATTCCCACAATCGCAACAACAATGCTACCAATAATGAGCGTTCTGCGACTCATGCCCTAACTGTCAAATAATGTATTCATTTTTCGTTTTCGAGACATACTTACGATGTAAGTATAGTATAAAATGTGGAAACGAAAGTCAAAAAATTGGAAGTTGAGGTTTTGCACAGGGGGTACTTTACGCCCCCCAAAATGCGTCATACTAGGGTGAGCGGGTAACCGCATAAATAAAACACGCATGAAATCAATGCACAGCATCGCACATTGGCTCGTCGTCATCGGAGGCCTCAACTGGGGTCTCATCGCAATCGGTTACTTTATCGGGAGCAATTTGAACGTCGTGAATCTCCTCCTTGGGTCAAGCAGAACTCTTGAAATGCTTGTGTATCTCTTGGTTGGTATTTCAACGGTTCATCTCATCTCAACGCATCGGACGAACTGCAAATCCTGCGGGGTTTAAGCGTTCTTGTTTTTGAAAACCGTCCCGCTTACAGCGTGGACGGTTTTCATTAACTCAAACGCTCGCCGTCGCACCACAACGGGCACTTCTTGTTTTCTAATTCGCTTCGCTCATAACAAAACAAAGTCGCTCGCGTTTGGTCGTGTCCGCGACTCGCGACCCATTCTGCTGAATGGGTGCCCGCTCCGTCTTTTCGAATCCCTCCCCCTACTCGCAAAAATATAGTCGCCGAACGCTTTTTCGTTCGACTCCTTATTTTGCGGATGGGGAGGGATTCGAACCCTCGAGGGGTTTTAACGCCCCTGCCACGTTAGCAGTGTGGTACTTTCGGCCACTCAGTCACCCATCCGTACTTCGCACCTTATCAAATTTAGTCCCCAAGAGCGAGCAGTAACGAACAATGGATTGTGGTGTGGTATACTATCCGCATGACAGAATCCGTACCACAACCAGCACAATCGGCAGGAGATTTGAACGGCAAGAAAGTATTAGTCATAGAAGATGATATTCTTTTGTCCACGCTTCTTTCGGACAATCTCGCGCATCTGCACGAGAAGGGGCTGGAAGTGTATATGACAGTCAATGCGGAAGACGGGTTCGTCAAGGCGCGTGAGGTAAAGCCAGATCTTATTTTGCTCGACATTATTTTACCCGGCATGACCGGTTTCGAATTTCTCGAACAACTTCGCAAAGAGGAAACGCTTACAAAGACGCGCGTCATCGTACTCTCGAACTTGGGCGATGATTCGGATAAAGAGCGCGCGAAGAACCTTGGTGTCATTGCATATTTCATCAAGGCGAATTTTTCACTAAACGAAATATCTGGCGCGATAGAAGATATTTTGCACGACCGCACAATAACGATGCACAGTAATCATGAACCAGTCATTGAACGCACATCGCAGGGTAACATGATCTATCTGTAATTTAAGTGAAAAGGATTAAGCTCCGTAGCGGCTGATCTTTTAGTTGGTTGGGGCAGTAGATGTTTCAGTAGGGCACCCAAATCCCTCGAGTTCGATAGGATCTTTGGTGAAGATGTGGATATCAAAATGGCGCTTCGCATAACCGGGATGGCCTGCTGGTTCATAGCTCAGGGTCATATGATCGTAGGTGGCGCCATATAAAGGAAATTTGGTGATGCCTTGCATTATAGGTAGGGCAAAATTTGGAGGAGTGGTCCTGAAAATATCCGATAGCTGTTTCTCTGCCTCCTCTGCATCTATGTGATACTCAATGCCAACTACTTCTCCAGATGGGACCAACTTTAGAAAGGTTGGTCCTATGTTTGGTCTATCGGAATCAATATCTTCTGCTCTCATATAGTGTTGGCCAGACCCAACAAAGCATGGACCTATTTTTTCTAGACGAGTCTCAGGAAGAACAAGAGCAACCTTCTTTGGCGCCTTTGAATCCTCCATTGATATTTTTGACTGTAGAAAAAAGTAGTAGCCACTCACTAAAATGACTGCCGCAAGACCGAGTATAGACACTAGTAAATAACGTATGTTGAATTGCATAACTTTACAATAACATAAAAGCAAGATCTGGTTAACTCGGTAGTGTTGATAACTTTACGTACGAACATTTTGGAAATATGATATTCTGAATAAAGACTATGGGCTTATTTTTTTGTGACATTCTGATTATGATATATATATAAGATATTTACCTCCACGCGCGGAAAGCAAAAAGATTTCTGAGTGTGGAGGTGCGCTAAATATGAATTTTCCTTCTTTTACCTCTCTCAAACTAAAGCTCAAAATCAAATGGAAGCTTCTCATAGTTTTTTTTGTATTCACTTTGTTTGTCGTCATTCTCGCTAATACCCTCTGGATTATTTCAACGAGGTCACTTTTGCGTGAAAAAATAATTGACTCTCACAACGAACTCGCTCAACATGCATCATTCCTAGTGAATAATTTTATGGGAGCCAAAATCAGCAATTTGGTGTTAAGGTCGCAAACCACCGCTTTTCTACGCAAAAACATCAAGGACGCTCAATTTGAGATGAGTGTCTTATTACTACAAGATGGAGATATACACGAAGCAAGTTTTCTAGACATGGATGGCGCGGAGCTCGTGAAACTAACTTCGGATAAGGTCTTTTCCAAAGAGGAACTCACCAATCAAAGTAAAAGCTTTAAATTTAGAGTGGCGTCGTTTCGTTATGGTCAAGAATATATAGGGCCTGTATATTTCTCTCCAGACGGAGATCCCATGATTACTATTGCCGTGCCAATTGTCGTCCCACTGACGAAGCGCACCGTAGAAAATATTTCCGTGATTGAGCCGAATCTCAGTGGTCGATTACCTGGAGATATTTTAGGGGTTTTGTCGGCTGAAATAAATTTAAACAATCTCTTGAGATCGGTTTCGACAGTGAATGTCGGTCAAACTGGGTATGTGTATGTCGTGGACGAAAATCATAATCTCATTGCTCACCCAAGTATAGATTTATTAAAAATGAACCGCGATGTCTCTGGAGCATATATATTGAAAAAGCACGCGGAGCTTGATAAAGAAGAGATACAAAAACTGGGCGGACATCCAGAGCAAGACCTGCTTAGCGGCGAAGGCCCCAGTGAAAGTGGAGTTCAAGTGCTCGCCACATATATTCATATACCTTTGCTCCAGTGGGGGGTGGTTGTGCAAGAATCTGTGGTGGAAGTGTTTGCTGAAATTTACAGTTTAGCTTTATACTCTGTATTATTATCATTTTTGGTGGTGCTACTAGCTATAGTCGTGGCATTCTTTTTTTCCGGCGCCATAGTACGACCTATTGAGGCCTTGCATACGGCAACGGTAGAGTTCGGGAAGGGGAATCTCGGATATCGCGCGAAAGTACAGACGCGGGATGAGATAGGGGATCTCGCCGATAGTTTCAACGCGACCGCAGATGCCCTCGCGAACACCGTTCAGTCGCTCAAGAACGAACAGCACGTGATATCCACCGAGCGCAATAAGCTCAGCGTTATTCTTTCGGGCATCACCAGCGCCGTTGTCGCCGTCAACATGGACCGGAAGATCATTTTGTTCAACAAGGCAGCCGAAACCCTCACCGGTGTTACTACCGAGTCCGTGCTAGGGTCATCTCTTGGCGAGGTACTTCGCCTATTCGACGGAGACAGAGCACTGTCCGTCGAGGAGATATGTCCAATACAACCGGAAGCACTCGAAGGTAGCGTTTTCAAGGCAAACAATCTGAAGATGAAAGATGCAAGCGGAGCGGAGCATTTCGTCAATATAATATCCGGGCGCGTTCGCGAGGGGGAGAGTATCAATCTTGGATGCATTCTAACCTTTCAAGATATTACGCGTGAATTTATCATGGAGCGGACAAAGCGCGAATTCGTCACTATCGCGGCGCACCAGCTACGCACTCCGCTCACCGGCATGTCGTGGATGGTGGAAATGCTTCTTTCCGAGACGAAGGGTGCCCTGAACGCAGCACAGAAAGAATTGGTGGCGCTCGGCCTCGGTGCCGTACACCGCATGGTCGAACTCGTGAACGACCTTCTCGATGTGAGCCGTATCGAAGAGGGTCGCTTCGGCATCAAACTCGCACGGCAGTCGCTTGCGCCGATACTTTCTCGCGCCACGGACATATTCAAGAAAGCGGCGCAGGAAAAGAACATTGAGTTTGCTACGGATATATCTCCGACTCTTCCGGAATTTGAATTCGATGCGAACAAGATGGAATTCGTCATCAATAATATCCTCGACAACGCCGTGAATTATACGCCCGCTGGTGGCCATATCACGTTCCGTGCCGCACAAAAGGACAACGATATCGTTATTTCCGTGAAGGACACGGGCATCGGCATTACTAAGACCGATGCGGAGTACATTTTCAAGAAATTCTTCAGATCACGCGAAGCATTTTCGCATTTCACCGATGGTAGCGGTCTCGGGCTCTATGTGGCAAAAAATATCATAGACCAGCACGGCGGGAAAATATGGTTTGAATCCGACGAAGGGAAAGGGACGACATTTTATGTTTCCTTGCCTCTTTCCCGCGCCTTGATGCCCAATGCTTCATAATCCATAGGGGGTAGACACAGATAGCGAAGGTCGCTTTCGAAGTGCGCAGGCAGCCGCTGTCGCCGATAAGATCTTTAAAGGGACGAAGCCCGCCGATATTCCGATAGAATTTGGCGCGCGCAGCGTGCTCACGCTCATGCTCGGACGCGCACGCGACGCAGGAGTGACATTCACTGACTCAATGCTCTTCATCGCTACCAACAAATTCGAGGACGATTCGGACTTCCCGCCAATATTCAAAGAGCGCTAATCGAAGTTAATAACGAAATTATACATGCCCATGGAGCAGAGGCCGCGGAGGGCGGTGCCAGTTTTTTGTGGAGGCAGAGGAATAGTTGTTGAACCGGTCGCAGGCAAATAATTACTATAGCCGATGCTCGGAATGTTGAGCGCCGAGGTGCAGTCGTAGGTATTGTTCGTGTCCACGCGGAGCTCGGTTGGCACGCCCGCTTTCGCAGTCATCGTTCGTGGCGAGTAGCCGCCCTTCGCGGTAATCGTGATAATTTGTTTTCCGTTTTCTATAACGACATTGTTGGTCGACGGTGCGGTGCCAGGATTTTCATTTGATGTCGTCAAGAAAAAAGCGCCGAATATGAGAAGTCCTGCGACGATAATAGATGCGGTAGTGGCGTTCATACGATTAAAAAGAGAAAAGGGGAGGGATGATGCCTTTCGCCGCGAGAGCGTTGGCGAGATTGAACACACCAAAGAATATCACGACGAGCCCCGCGGTCTTAAAGAAGACGCCAGACTGCGCCTTTTTGTGGATACCGAGCGAGCTGAAGGAGAGCAACGCGAGCACCGGCAGGGTGCCGAGCGCGAAGGCGCTCATCGTGAGCGCGCCAGTCATAAAGTTACCGGTGGTGAGCGAATAGAGCTGCATTGACTGCGTAAAGCCGCAGGGGAGGAAGAAGGTCGCGATGCCAACGAGAAATGGCGTGAGCGTATGATTCATCTCCTTCAGCGCATGCACGCGTTTACCGAGTCCTCCCGGCAGAGAGACCGAGAACCGCTTCATAGAAGGAAAAATGTCCAGAAGATTCACGCCGAGGATGAGGAGCACGAGCGCGACGATAACGCTCATGACGAACACTCCTGTGGCGCCAAGCTGGAACGATGCCCCCAAAGCGCCGATGACACCACCGAGGATAAAGAACGAGATAAGGCGACCAACGTGGAATAACACCTGCGGTCGCACCTTGTCGCCCTCTTTGGCGAAGCTTGCGGACATTGAAAGTACTAGTCCGCCGACCACGGCCATGCAGGTTGAAACAGAGGCAATAATGCCAATGATAAACGCGGTGCCGTAACTGACCCCTGAGCTCGTCACGAGATTCACTATTTGTAGCTTCTGTAGGAGTATAAAGAATGCGATGAACACCAGTGCGATAGGGAGCGCTGTTTTGAAGTCCGACCATACGACCTCTTTATGTTGACGCTCAACCGAAAGCGAGTAGCCGTGTGGTTCGAGTACCGCACTTAAGTCGCGGACGATATGCTCAGCCGTCTTATCTCCAAAATCTCCTGTCACTTCAACTGAATGGTTCTTAAGATTGGAGGTGACATGAGTTATATTCGGCACATTACCAAGTTCATTCTCGGTCATGAGAACACAGGCATTGCAGTGCATGCCGTGAACATGAAAGACATATGTTCTATTCATAATGCAATTCAATCTTGTCTTTATCTTGCATGAGATAATTCTCATACTCGGTGTTTTCCTTTCCGTTTACGGTCATCTTCATGTTTGTGCCAAAGACCCCGATGTCTTTGCCCCAGATTGTGAAGAATTGGCCAAGTTTAGTATCGTCCTTTCTCACCAGTCCTTGAAATTCAAAATGAATTACGCCTTGTGCAGCATCTTCCGTATGCGTATGAATCGGCTTGTGAACGGCGCCCAGTCCTAAGTTTGCCGGAATCTCCTGCTTCTCTCCTTTAACATAGATTACAAGCTCCGGATGCCAATGAAAGCCGGTGCGAGAGATAACCTCTGGGTCCTTATTCTGCATGGATTTTGACCATGCAAGTAACCCAACAATTAGAATCACAATGCCAATAATCCACCATGTAGTTGATATATTTTTCATAAAGCGTTTATAGTTTTATTGTTTTAAGCCGAAGCGAGTTGCCCATCACCGATACGGAGGACGCCGCCATCGCGAACCCTGCGAAGACCGGCGACAGCAGCCACCCGAAGAGGGGATAGAACGCGCCAGCGGCGAGCGGGATACCGACGATGTTGTAGATGAAGGCAAAAAAGAGATTCTGTCTGATGCCACGCATCGTCATCTTTGAAAGGCGTATTGCCTTTACCAACTTGCTGATGTCGCCGTGGAGAAGGGTGATACCGGCGGTCTCTATTGCGACGTCGGTGCCAGTCGCCATCGCGATGCCGACATCCGCCTGCGCGAGCGCAGGTGCGTCGTTCACGCCATCGCCCGCCATCGCGACGACTTTCCCTTGTGCCTGCAATTCCTTTATTTTATTCAATTTATCTTCCGGCAGGACTTCAGCAACCACTTCATCAATGCCGACTTGCTTCGCGATATACTGCGCCGTGTTCGCATCGTCGCCGGTCAGCATCACTACCTGTATCCCGAGTGCGTGCAAGTCGCGTACCGCCTGTACCGCTTCGGGCTTTATAGCATCAGCGATCATCACAATGGCGAGCACCTTTCCGCCCGAGGCAAGAATGACGGGTGTCTTACCCTCCTTCGTATCCTTTTCGAGTGAGACGCTCGAAGCACCAAGTTCTGCCACTAGTTTCGCACTCCCGACATGATACTGCGTACCATTGACCTCTCCGGTAATCCCTTTGCCCTTGAGCATCTCAAAGTGCTCAACGGGGACATGTGCGACGTTCTTCTCTTTCGCATACGAGACGATAGCGTGCGCGATAGGGTGTTCGGACTTATTTTCAAGCGAAGCGAGTATCGCAACAAGCTCGTCGTCACTCGTATCTCCAAGATTCTGAAGCGAAATCAACTCCGGTTTCCCGCGTGTTATCGTGCCGGTCTTATCAACCACGACCACATTCACTTTATGGAGTTTTTCAAGCGTCGCGGCATCTTTAATTAATATACCTTCACGTGCGCCCTTCCCGACGCCGACGATGATAGCGGTCGGGGTGGCGAGGCCGAGTGCACAGGGGCAGGCGATGACGAGGATACCGACAAACGAAACGAGACCAAATGACAATGCCTGCGAGAACCCTAGATATTGTGTGCCGACGAGGAGCCATGTGCCGAGCGTGAGAAAAGCTATAACGAGGACTACGGGGACAAATACGCTTGAGATCTTGTCCGCGAGTGCTTGTATTGGCGCTCGCGAGCCCTGTGCCTCGGCGACCATCGCCACAATACGCGCGAGCATGGTCTCGGAGCCGACCTTGGTCGCCTTGAAGGTGAACGAGCCACTCGTGTTCGACGTCCCTGCGACGACGGTATCACCGACACTTTTCTTCACGGGCATCGGCTCGCCAGTTACCATTGACTCATCAATATAGGACGAGCCGTCAGTCAGCACACCGTCTACGGGGATTTTCCCCGCGGGCTTCACGATAATCAGGTCGCCATGCACGACCTGCTCAATAGGAATCTCCACCTCCTTCCCCTCGCGTATAACGAGAGCCGTTTTGGCTTGAAGCGTGAGAAGTTTTTCTATCGCATCGCCAGTCTTTATCTTTGACCTTGCCTCCAGATATTTACCAAGTGTGATGAAAGTGATGACCACGATTGTCACGTCATAGTATTGATAGTCGACCTGTATGAAAGGTCGCAAGACATCTTCAAAAGCGGTAACCGCGAAACTGTAGAGATACGCGACGGAGGTGCCTATGCCGATGAGCGTGTCCATGTTTGCCTTGCCGTAGCGGAGAAACCTATAAAAACCGAGAAGATACGGTTTACCGACGACGAAGAGGATATACGTAGCCATTAACGGCAATAGATGATGGAAGAATTCGTAGATCGTGTCGCTCATCGCTGGAGCAACACTATACTGAGCAAGAATGTCCCAGCCCATAACAAAGGCGGCAAACGCAGCAATCGGGATTGCCGAGAATACCTTTGTTCTCATGTCGGCGACTTCGGCAAGCTTTTCCTTTTTTGACCGACCAAGACCGAGGTGGGCAGCATGCTCATCGGCACTCATACCCATTTCGCTCGCCGTGGGGATTGCAAGCGTATAGCCAAAAGGTTCGATTTTTTTAGAAAGCTCCGCGGGACTTGTCAGAGTTGGGTCATAAGAGAGTTTCGCGTTCTCAGTGCCGTAGTTCACGTCGACCGAGCTGACGCCAGGGACTTTTTTCAGTGTTGATTCAATGATTACGGCGCAGGATGCGCAGTGCATGCCTTTTATTCCGTATGTTTTGACATCATTCATAGGTTTTATTTACGTTTAAGCTGATACACTTTCAGGATTTCTTGTATCGCCTTCTTTTCTTTTCCGGACCTCATCTGGTCCATAATACAACACTGTGTGGATATTCATTACAAGACATAGTACCTTACTATCGTCTATAGGATAAACTAAGGTAAAATGGAAGCGAAAAGGCGTCCCTCCTTCCCATCTTTCGCCACAGGCTACGGTGGGTGCGGCGCCAAGGTTACGGAAGGGCAAAGCGGTGGTACACTACGGGCATATGAAACATACTGTATTGATCGCCGATGACGATGAGGGTTTTTTGAGCGTCTGCCGTAAATTCTTCGAGAACGCCGACTTCAACGTCATAGAAGCGCACGACGGGGATGAAGTGCTCGCGCTTATTGCTGGTGCAACAGAAAAGCCGCATGCGCTGGTGCTTGACGTGGCGATGCCGATGAAAGACGGGCTCGCGGTATTGAAAGAGATACGGCAAACAGAATGGGGGAAGCAGGTGCCCATCATTATCCTCACCGCAAAAGATCCGGACGATGAACGTATGAAAGAGATAAGTGAATGGGCGCCGACGTACTACTTCGTCAAGGGCAACGAGCAGTTTGAGAACATCGTCGAAAAAATCCAAGAGTCTATTCTGGAACGAGAGAATTCTTAAACGAAAGGAGTGCGGGTCGCGTGCCAGAGCGATTATTTCGTCATGTATCGTCTGACCTCTACGACCAAGTCGTCTAAACCGATTCCTTTCTTGATAGCGCCGAGCGTGGCGTTCTCTATTTTGATGTTCCCGTTGATGTCGGCGGTCGCCGAATCGCTGAACGCGGTCAGGAAGACGACCTTCAAGTCGCGCGTTGCCGGATCCTCTTTCAATTTATTCACGGCGGTGAGGCCATCCATGACCGGCATCTTCATGTCTATGAGAATGAGGTCTGGGCGTTCTTTCGCCGCGACCGTGAGCGCCTCGGCGCCGTTCTCCGCCGTCAGTATCCGGAAGCCAACTTGAGTAAGCTTCGTTTTGTAAATCTTCAGGAGGGTCTCATCATCATCCACAATGAGTATGCACGGAGAGGCGAGAGCGGCAGTGTTTTTATTCATGTTCGATTTTTCCATATGCGGTCAGTATACAGCGCTATGCGGATGCGGCAGGCGCGACAGGGGTGAGAGGGAAGCTGACACCGAAGGTACTCCCGACACCCATTTCGCTTTTCTCGAGTTTCAGTTCGCCTCCCATACGCTGCGCCAACAGGTTCGAGATGTACAATCCCAAACCGCTCCCGTATTCACGACTATGCAAAAAAGTGTTACTCGTTTCAAATTTCTTAAACAAGCGTGTCTGGTCTTTGGTACTGATGCCGATGCCCGTATCCTCGATAAGAACACGGACAAATCCACCCTCATCTACGACACTGGCCGTTATTCCTCCTTTTTGCGTGTTATGGACGGCATTGCTGATGAGGTTGATGAATATCTGCTGTAGCCGATACGGATCGACGTGTATCGTTGAGATAGGGGATGCGGGTGGGGTTAACTTTAGGAAAAGATTTTTCTCTTGCGCCAGGTGTGCCAAGTCGTTGCACGTCTCTTCCAGTATCTTGGAGACATCGACCGGCTGTATCTTCAATGGTATATTTCCCTGGTCGATATTCTGAACGTCAAGGAAGTCGTTCACAATGTCGAGGAGTCGTACGGCGTTCTTCTCGACGACTTCTACTCTTTCCTTAAATTCCGGGTCGGCATGCACGTGCTCGTTCCCGAGTAAGAGTTCCGCACTGCCCCTAATAATCGCCAGAGGCGTGCGCATCTCGTGCGATGCGATGGCGAGAAACTGGTCTTTTGCGCGCTCCAGCATTTTTTGGGCGGTAATGTCGTTCAGCCATATGAGCGCGCCGAATACTCTCGACTCGTTCGTGAGCGACCCGAACGAGACCGATAGAATTAGCTCGTCCATCTCTACTTCGGGTATCAGGGAAGAATGTCCATCCAATGATTGTTTGACGCGCTCCATGATGGCGAACGCCGGGAATCGCTCGTCAAGCGTACGGACGATGGTCGGCTCGTCGGATGTTTTCAACATTTTTTTGGCAGCCGTATTGGCGAATGTCACGACGCCCTTGCTGTCGAGAAGGATGGCACCTGTTGCCATGTGTTCCGCAATCTCATTCAGCTTCGTGCGCTCATAGTCAAGTTCCTGTGTGCGGTCCTGCACTTTCTGCTCGATAATTTCGTTCTCTGATTTCAGCTTTTTGTTAAGCTCGACGAATTCCTTCGAAGCGATGTCGATTGAGCGTAGGATCAGACTTCGGTCGTCGTCGGAATGCGTATAGGTATCGCTGATAGCGGTAAGGAGCTCCTGCCACGGCAGAGGCATCGAGTCCAGCGTGGCCTCGCCTATAAAGCGTTTCAGCTGTCTCTCAAGGATTCGGTTCATCGGGAGGTACTTATTCCTCGCGGAAGGTGGTTATGGTCATGGTTTGATTATGCAATTCGCACTGCTTCTCGGTTGCGGCGACTGGGCAGAGTTCGCCGTACGAATAGAATCCGACTATCGGCACCTGCTCGCCGATTTCCGCCTGAACGGCCTCTATTTCTTCTTCAATGCGCTCTTTGAGGACAAGCTTGCGCCCGACACAGCTAATGAGTATAGCGAGCTCGGCCGGGGAGGATCCCAGTGGCTCGATGCTCATAGAGCCCGCTCCTGAGGCGCCGTCAATGAGACGTTCGAAATTCGCTTTCATGAGCGCCGCGTGCGCGCCCTCGGGCATGTCGCCCGCGAAGGTCATACTCTGGTCGGCTTCGCTCACGGCGAGTATCGTCCGGACCACCTCCACCTCCTTTCCGTTGTTCTCGATGCGCAGACGCAGCGGGAAGAGGAGCCCGGAACTCGGCAGATCTTTTGCCCGGTCGCCCAAATATTCTTTGTAGAGGGTGAGTGCTGGCTGACCATCGAGCTCGTACAGGACGTTGTTTTTCGATTTGGTGATGATGCGCTCGAGGCCGAACGGATCCCATCCGCCGAGCGAGCCGTATCCTACTTTAAGCGCGGTGCCGTAAAATCCGACGGCGACAATCTTGCCTTCTTTACCACTTTCATCGAGTCCCACGAGTGTCTTCTTGAAGTCCGCCCCATCGCCCACGAGGCCGCCCGTTACCGAGACGTTGGGAGGCAGGGTGGCGTTGAATCCTTTGACCAGCTGTGTACCGTTGACGCGGAGTCCATCGGAAAATACCATGACATGCACGAGGCCGTCGCCGAGAAGTTCTCCGGCAAGGCGCGCGCCAGCATCGAAGCTTTCCTCGTAGGCATTGATGTCCGTTTGTACAAACCGCAGTGTCGTTTTATCAAAATGCACCGCCGCCAGCGCGACAGAATTGTCGCGCACTCGCGTCGCGAGGATCTCGCCCGCAGTCGAACACGAAAGAATTTTCGATTCGGGATACATCGCGCGGACTTCCTTGAAACGCTCTCCCTCCTCGAGTAGCTGACGGCCGCCGAAGAGCATGACCCATTGCGGCGACACGGATAGTTTTTCTTTTGAAATGTCGGACCAACCCGTTTCTTTTGTCCAAAATTTTTGTTCGATTTTCATAGATAATTATTTACAAATAAAGCACACACTTTCCAATTTTACCACATGCACATACGCTTCAGTGCGCAAGCGCAAGCGGAAGGATGTGAGTCGCGCCGGCGAAGCTGAGGGCAGAGATAGCAGATTGGAGGGTGGCGCCGGTGGTGATGACATCGTCAAGAATAATATAAATAGATGCGGGGTTGGCGCGGCGTTTAGCTACGAACGCTCCGCGCATATTTGCCTCGCGTTTTGAACGCTCAAGCCCGATCTGTGTCGGTGTCTCGCGAACGCGTTCAAGCAGGTCGGTTTCAAGAGTGAAGGAATCTTGTGTGCCGAGAACACGAAGAGCATGCTTTGTTATTTCCTCAGCTTGATTAAATCCACGTTCTTTTTTGCGCGTCTTTCCAAGTGGAATGGGTACGATAATGGATTTCGTAGGCCATTCATCGGCATCCATGAGATATTCGGCAAGTGCAGTACCGAGATAGGCGAACGCACGCTCGCTCCCGTGATACTTCGCTTCGTGGAGCGCCGAACGGACGCGCGTGTCAGAGAAGGGAAGGAGCGCTACTGTTTCCGGACGCGTCTCGCTGACGAGCTGTGGCGCGACGAGCGAGAGGAAATCGTCAAGCGTCGTGCCCTGCACGATTTTTTCATCGGCTCGCGGTGGGAAGAGAAAATCCAGTAAACGCATTGTGTTAGTATTGTGACATGTCTTTCTGGAGTAATCTCTTCACAAAAAAAGAGGGAAGCGTTATCGGCGTTGACATCGGCTCGTCTTCGCTTAAGGTCGTGCAGTTGCGTAAAGAGCACGGCAAAGCCGTGCTCGAGACCTACGGCGAGCTCGCGCTCGGCCCGTACGCCGGAACCGAAATCGGTCAGGCGACCAATCTATCAGCCGGGCAGATTGTAGAAACGTTAAAGGATTTGCTCCGTGAAGCGAATGTGACGACGACAAGCTGTGGTGTGTCCATTCCGTATGCGCGCTCGCTTTTGATTCGGGTAGAATTGCCGTATCGGGAAGACCCAGTCGAACAAAAAACCGTCATTGAGCTTGAGGCGCGAAAGTATATTCCTGTGCCGATAACCGAAGTGCATCTGGACTGGTTTATCGTGCCGATTGCCGACCCCGCAGAGGCAGCCAAGCCGCACGACAAAATGGACGTGCTCCTTGTGGCGGTGCATAACGATGAATTGAAACTTCTCCAGACGGTTATGGAGGGAGCGGGTCTCATTGCAAGTTTTTATGAAATAGAGATATTCAGTTCGCTCCGCGCGGTTATTGATGAACCGGTGAAGTCGGTGATGGTGCTGGATATCGGCGCCGCCTCAACCAAGACGTACATCGTGGAGCGTGGAGTTGTCGCTGTCTCGCATGCCATTGGCGCCGGCAGTCAGGACGTCACGCGCGCCATCGCCGCGTCTGAGAATATGTCCATCGCAAACGCTGAAGTGTTTAAGAAGGAACGCGGGTTGAACAGCCAATCTCCCGAATTTGTATTTTCGCGCATATTCTCGGAGGCGCGTCGCGTGCTGATTCAGTACGAGACCATGCATAAGAAATCCATAACCTCAATTATTCTAACGGGCGGTGGTTCGGTCACCAAAGAACTTTCCGAATATGCGAAGAAAGTTTTTTCCATTGATGTGATGGTTGCCGATCCCTTCGAGAAGACGGTAGCGCCGGCTTTTATGCGGCCGGTGCTGCAAGAAATCGGTCCGGAGTTTGCGGTTGCCGTCGGTTTGGCATTACGCAAGCTCGGAGAGATATAAAATGTTTTGCACAGTATTGCGTAGAACAGCATGTGGGACTACCTCTCGGTAGTGTATACTGAATCCACATGGCTCTTCCTCCAACGATACCGACCTCATTCGTTCCGTACTCGGCATCCGCGCAGACGCGTCAATTTCGTACGGATTATTCAGGCGCATTCAAATTTCTCGTCTTCGGCGTGTTGGGTCTTGCGGTCGTACTCGCCCTTGGTGTATTCGTATACGGACGCATTCTTTCCGCGACAAAAGCGTCTACCGACGCCAAGCTCGTAGAAGCAAGGGAGAAAATAAGTGCGACGGATATTGAGAATTTCGTGCGCTTGCGCAATCGTCTTGTCTCAAGTCAGATACTGCTTAATAAGCATTCCGCGGTATCTGGATTCTTTTCTGCATTAGAGAAGCTTGTGCCGGCGACTGCCCGTTTCTCCACCTTGCATATCGCTATTGACAACGTTACCGGCACAACGAAACTTAATGCCTCAGGCGTGGCGAAAAATTTTAATGTTCTTGCAGCCGTTTCCGGTGCATTTTCTGATGATGGACGCATTAAGGATGCTATCTTCTCCAACATCGTAGTGAATCAGAAAAATAATTCCGTATCGTTCGCGCTCTCGGCGACCTTGGACCCGAAGCTCGTTACCTTTACACCATGAACGACAAAGCATTACCAATACTCGCCATTATCGTCGCCGTAGGGATTTTCTTCGGTTACGTGAGTCCGACGTGGAATGGCGAAATCGCTACGATGAAAATCGCCATCGCGAGCAATACTGAAGCACTCGCCGCCGCAGACGTATATGACA
>JBCLFD010000013.1:0-15143 GCA_038912545.1 Minisyncoccia bacterium
TCACGCGAAGCATCAAGTACCGCTTGGACAGCTTCATCTTCTGAAAATTTCGTGAGTGCACGACGAACGACGTCAGCCTTATTAGCCGAGCGACCGCTTGCCACTTGCGCGATTATGAATTCTTCGAGTTTGGGGGTGAGTGGGACGGATAGGGTAGACATACGTTTGTTGATTAAGGATATGATACTATCATATTAAATCGTAGTACTAATGTCAATGGAGATAGGGCAGTGGTCAGAACCATAGATGTCGGGATAGATGTCCGCCTTTTTGATACGTTTTATGAATTCGCTCGCGACGAAGAAATAATCCAAGCGCCAGCCGACATTTCGGTCCCGGGCGCGAGTCTTCATATCCCAATAAGTATAAGCATCTTTTGTTTGCTGGTGAAAATGGCGGAAGGTATCGACGTAGCCAGCGTTTACTACTTCGTCTATCCACGCGCGCTCCTCGGGTAGGAATCCTGTGTTCCCCTCGTTCTCCTTCGGTCGCGCGAGATCTATCTCTTCGTGCGCGGTGTTCACATCGCCGCAGAAAATAACCGGTTTTTGTTTTCGCAACTTCTCTGCAAATTTCAGAAATGCATCGTAATAGCGGAGCTTGTAATCAAGGCGCTCGGGACCCTGACCGCCGTTAGGGAAGTAGACATTGATGAGCCAGAAATCCTCATATTCAGCACCGACTAATCTACCTTCTTGATCAAATTCTTTAATCCCCATGCCATTAATGACCGCGAGGGGTTCAACTTTAGAATAAAGCGCAACACCGCTATATCCTTTTTTAATCTGGCACGAAGAGAAGAAGGCAGAATAGCCGGCGGGGGATAGGAACGCTTCGCTAAGCTGGTCTGGATTCGCCTTGGTCTCCTGCAAGCAGAAAATATCTGGCTTCGCGGTCTGTATGAACGTCTCCCAGAGATTATCTTTTGCCAGCGACCGTAACCCATTCACATTCCACGATACGATTCTCATGTTGCTATTCTACTATGCAAAAGGGAAGCCCGGGATGTGCTCCGGGCTTAAGGACGTTTCTTTCGTTTTGGTTTCGGAGGAAGAAGTGTAGGTATGATGATTTCTCTTACTATTTTTTTGACTTTCCACAGGATGCCGGGTGGCTCCCGTTTCTCCCAGTTCTGATTCATAACTTCAGGAACAGCGTCTGGCTCTTGATACCAACCCCACGCATCGATTTGTTCTCGCAGGACTCTCTCCCTCTCCATCACTTCTTCATTCGTGTACGCCGGCCGTAGCGGTGGTACATACGGTTTTACCTTCACTTGTTTTTTCCAAAAGATCATAACAATCTCCTTTCATCTGTCAGCATGCTAATCCCACTCAGGTTTTTATACAATCACCTGCCGCGCGAATGGAATTTTTTGTGGACCCCAGCACCAAAGCATCGGAATGCTTGGTACGGGGCATGTTTCGCTAACCATTTGAACGTGAGTGGTATTTACGATGTATTTCTTTGAGATGACTATCCGTTATGTGGGTATAAATCTGCGTGGTGTTGATAGAGGCGTGGCCGAGGAGTTGTTGGACCGAGCGGATGTCCGCACCGTTACTTAACAGGTCGGTCGCGAAGGCGTGGCGCATGGTGTGTGGAGTGACGCGGTTCGTGATGCCTGCAAGGGCGACGTATCTCTTCAGGTGGCGTTGCACATCCCTCGGAGAGATGCGATGCAATTTGTTCGGTCTGCCGTCGACAAAGAGCGCTTCCTCCATATCTTTGCGCGCGGTGAGATATGCGCGTGTCGTTTCCTTGGCAGTGGGGGAGATGAAGACGACGCGCACCTTCTCGCCCTTTCCGCGCACTGACAGTTCATCGCTTGTTAGGTCTATATCGCTGTTAAGCGCACAGAGCTCAGAGACGCGCAGACCGGTAGAGAAGAGGAGCTCGAGAACAGCCGAGTCGCGCAGATAAGCCAGTTTTTTATTCTCATCAGCCTCCTTCTCGAAGGCATCTTTTGGCGCTTTCAACAACCGATTGAGCTCGGCAGGGGTAATCATATCTATCTGACGCTCGGGGAGCTTCGCGAGCTCGATGTGTTCGGGCGAAACGCAGTTAATTTCGCGCTTACGCAGGAACTTCAAGAATGCACGAAGGGCAATCATATAATAATTCTGGGTTCGACGCTTCATGCTGTCGGCAGCCGTACCCGGCTGCCGATTCAGCCAAAGCCGGAATTCACGAATATTTTCTTCAGTGATGTTACTCACGTCTTTAATCTTCATCTGCGTGAAGTAGCGTGTGAGATATCGGTCATAATTCTCTATCGTCTTGACCGCACGCCCGCGCTCAATCTCTATATATTCAAGGAATTGCCGTTTCGCCGTCTCTGCTTGCATGTATATAGTGTATCACTCATATTGTGCGCACTACCGCATCGGACTTGCGCGATAAGTCAAGATATGGTAGTTTAGATGAGTCTATGCTTACTACTCGGAAAAAGGCGACGGTCGTAAAGAACGTCGCTCGGCACGATACTGACACTGGTTCGCCAGATGTGCAGGTCGCAATCCTTTCCAAACAGATTGACGAACTCGCCAAGCATTTGAAGAAAAACAAGAAGGATTTTCATTCTCGCCGTGGACTCTTGCAGATGGTCGCTGACCGTCGCACGCATTTGCGCTATTTAGAGACCAACGACAAGCGTCGCTACAATGCGGTTATCAAGAAGCTTGGCCTTAAAAGATAGTAGACAGTAAGCAGAAGGCAGTAGGCAGGAATGCTATACTGCTTGTGCGGTTTTACCGCAAGATTTTAATAATTATTTTAATAAGAAACTATTCTTATGGCAGTAATCAAACATCCAGCACAGCGCGTCGGCGTCTTCATTGACACACAGAATCTCTATCACAGTGCGAAGCATCTCTACAAGGCGCGTGTGAACTTCGCAAAAATTCTTGAAGAAGCCGTCGGCGGGCGCATCCTCGTACGTGCGATCGCGTATGTCATCTCCACTGACAGCGGGGAAGAAAAAAATTTCTTTGAAGCGCTTACCAAAATCGGCATTGAAACGAAGGTAAAGGACCTGCAGGTCTTTGCTGATGGTGCGAAGAAGGCCGACTGGGACGTCGGACTCGCGATTGACGCAGTCAAACTCGCGCCGAAACTGGACACGGTCGTAATCGCCTCTGGCGACGGCGACTTCGTTCCGCTCATTCAGTATCTTGATATGCACGCGATTCAGTGCGAGGTAATTTCGTTCGGCAAGTCATCGTCCGCGAAGTTGAAAGAAGTCGCGCACGCCTTCACCGACATGTGCGACGATCCGCGTAAGTTCACGATTGCGTCGCGGACATAAGTCCGACCTTGGCGAGACAGGTTACAATAGAGGTGCATGGAACCGAATGCACCAGCGCAACAAAAATATATCCGCACTTTTGCGGGAGATATGGAGACGGTGAAGAAGGGCGGTACACCGAATCTCAAACCACTTCCTTCGCCAGATGCTACGGAGGGCGCGGCGCCCCCGTTCTCATCTGTTCCCTTACCGGCTACACCAATTCTCCCGTCCCAGCTCACGGGGCATCTCTCCGTACCGATGTCAGTGATACTTCAACCGGTGCTACCTCCTCCTCTTGTTGTACTGCCCCCACCGCCCCCGCCTAAACCGTCGCCACTTGAAACGTACTCAGGCGATTTCTATGACCGGATGAAGAAATCTAATGCATCTACTACAACCGTTATCGCAGCAGAAGAGGACGCTCGTCGCGGCGCCCCCGTGATTTCCCCCAAGGAATCGCAATCGCGAGGGAATATATTTTATGTCATTGGAGGCATCGCATTGCTTATCATCGGCGCGGTCGGCGCCTACTACGCGTACACGCAGTATCTCGTGAAGTCTGCACCCGTCATAATCACACTGGTTGTTTCTTCTCCGATATTCGTTGATCAAAGCGAAGAAATTTCTGGAACCGATGCAGTTCTCGCTCAAACGATTCTGGAATCGCTTGTGCGTCCGCTCGCGAACGGTACCGTGCGTTTTCTCTACCGACCGCTTATTACGAGCGCCGACGAAAGTATTTTTATCGCACTGCAGTTGCCAGCGCCTGACATGCTCCTGCGCAATATCATTACGGCAGGCAGTATGACGGGCATCATACAGACCGACAATGCGAGTCCATTCTTTATTATCTCTGTCACCTCGTACACCGACACATTCGCAGCTATGCTCGCGTGGGAACCGCGTATGCCACGCGATCTCGGGACACTTTTTATTCCCGCACCGTCACTCGCGACCTCTACACTGAAATCGCTGGCGACATCAACTCCAGTGGTGTTTATTTTTCATGACGAAGTTATTGCGAATCACGATGCACGCGTGTACCGTGATTCCTCTGGCGCAGAACAGATCGTGTACGGCTATTGGAATCAGCATACGCTAGTCATCGCGCGCGACTCACAGGCATTTGCCGAGATTATCAGCCGGTTGGCGACATCGCGGAAGCAGTAATTTGCGGTTCTGCTATCATTGCCTCGTATGAGAACCGAATCGTTTAGAAAGAAGCTGGAAGAAGAAAAAATTCGTCTGGAACTGGAGATGGGAAGTGTGGGACGAAAGAATCTCGCCGTGCCGAACGATTGGGAATCTACGCCGACCGAAACGGGTATGGAGCCGGATCTCGTGGACCAAGCAGATGTGGTTATCTCTCGCGAAGGGAATGCGGCGATTCTCGCCGACCTTGAAGCACAATACGACGGCGTGCTCGCGGCGCTCGAACGGATAGAAAAAGATACATACGGAATATGCGACGTGTGCGGAAAAAAAATTGAAGAGCAACGACTCACTGCCAACCCTACGGCGACGACCTGCATAGAGCATTTATAATTCGCATGGTTGCGGAAAAAAAGAAGAAGTTACCGAAGGTTGGATATGCTAAGACGCTCGCTGCCCAACCGGTCGGCGCCGTAGCCGAGCTCGTGACTGTAGAAGCAGACCTCACGCGCGGACTCCATGCATTCTCGATCGTTGGTCTCGCTGATAAAGCGGTTGAAGAAGCTCGCGATAGGGTGAGCGCAGCTATTCGCCACACCGGTTTCAAACCGCCGAAACAGCAGAATAAGCGCATTATTTTATCACTTGCACCTGCGGACTTAAAAAAAGAGGGTTCGCATTATGACTTATCGCTCGCCGTCGCCTACCTTATTGCGGCAGGAGACATCGCGCCACTCGCAGAGCCGGTCCTGCTTGCTGGCGAGCTCGCGCTTGATGGCACGATCCGGAGCGTACGCGGTATCTTGCCGCAGGTGCTCGCGGCGAAACGTCACAAAGTAAAGACCGTGTTTATTCCGCCAGGAAATGCACGTGAGGCACTCCTCGCGGAGGGAATTAATGTGTATGCGCCTGAATCGCTTGAAGAATTGCTCGCACACTTGAAGGGCGAAAAATTACTACCGCGACTTGTACGCGACCCTAGTACGCCAGCACCTCCGCCCGCGATTGATCTCGCGGAAGTGAAAGGGCAGGAGAGCGCGAAGCGTGCGCTAGAGATAGCGGCGGCGGGTCGGCACAATATCGTCTTCTATGGCCCGCCCGGGACGGGGAAAACGATGCTCGCGCGAGCGCTTGCGGGCATCTTGCCGCCTTTAACGAGCGACGAAATGCTTGAAGTCACTGCGATTCACTCTACTGCTGGACTGCTTAAAGAAGGCGAGGCGGTGCATTGGCCGCCCTTCAGAGCGCCACATCACTCGGTCTCGCACGTCGCTATCGTGGGTGGTGGCGCATACCCCAAGGCGGGTGAGGTGACGCTCGCGCACAAGGGCGTACTCTTTTTAGATGAATTCCCGGAGTTTGAATCAAGGGTGCTTGAAGCGCTCCGCCAGCCGCTTGAAGATAAGACCGTCACCGTCTCGCGTGCTCGCGCGAGCATCACCTTCCCCGCCGACTGCATGGTTGTCGCTGCGATGAATCCAGCCGATACTCTCTCGGAGGATGTCCGCGCATCGCTTAGGGCCGCGGCGAAACAGGCTCGACGCATTTCGCGCCCGATTGTTGACCGCCTAGACCTCTGGATAGAGGTCCCGCTCGTCCCGCATGACACGCTTTCAAAATTAAGTACCGGAGAAGCATCAGAAAAAGTACGCGAGCGCGTGATCGCGGCCCGCGCGCGGGCCTATAAGCGAGTAGGGAAGCAAGGCGCCACGAACGCCGCGCTCACGGGTCGCGAATTGGATGAAAAAAGCGGATTCACCGAAGCTGCGAAAGAAACGTTAATGAGCGCCGCGACGCGCCTTCGCCTCTCGCCACGCTCATTTCACCGCACGATGCGCGTTGCACGCACCATCGCCGACCTCGCTGGCGCGGACTCGGTGACGCCCGCCTTCATCCACGAAGCGCTTACCTACCGCCCTCGCGGTCTCTTCGGGTTTGAATAATTTAAACTTCTAAACTTCTAAACTTCTAAACTTCTAAACATTTAAACATTAAAACTTTTAAACATGGCAACCGTACAACGATTTGAAGATTTGATGATGTTTAAGAAAGCACGCTCATTAACGAAAACGGTATATGCATCGCTCGCCACATGCAGAGACAACGGCTTCCGCGACCAAATTCAACGAGCATCGGTTTCAATCGTTTCTAACATTGCTGAGGGTTTTGAAAGCGGAACGAGGTCGGAGTTTCTGAATTATTTATACATCGCGAAAGCATCGGCTGGGGAGGTGCGGGCACAATTGTATATCGCTCATGATATCGGTTATTTAAATATTGAAACGTTTAAACATTTAAACGCTCTTGCAGAGGAATGCAGTCGGCTCATCGCGAGCTTTATCAAGAAACTGAAATTAGGAGGAATGGCTGGTTCGCAATTTAAGAGAGAAGCACCACGTGACCTTGCTGGAGAGATGCTCGCGGCGGCCGGTTATGTACGGCTTCCGAACGGTCAAGTCGTGGAGAAGCTCCCTTAAATATTTAAACTTTTATATATTAAATCGACACTTCTTGTGTGCTGGCGCAAAAATATTGAAATGCATCAAAATGAGATCTTGCATTAAAACAAAACTCGTACTCATTTTCATCAACAACATCAAGTTGAGATTTTAGTAAATTAAGAACAGTTTCTTTATCGTGCCAAAACAGTTCTATGCTTTTTAACTCATCTTCTTGTGTGGTTGTTGGTTCACCTTTTTCGCCCACAACTTTAGCAACAAAGAAATTTACTTCGTAATGAGCCATGTATTTATTTCTAAATTGATTTGATATACCAATCTCTTCAATATCAGTAACGGAGCAACCAATTTCCTCCATCATTTCTCTCTTTAATGCATCTATTTTATTTTCATCTTTTTCTATTCCTCCACCTGGAAGCAAATAGTGTCCGCGAGCTTTTAGTATTGCTACGTTATTCTTTTCATCTACGATGATAGCTTTAACTGTTGGGCGTAACCTATATTCTCCAGTTGACACAATTGGATTTTCAAAAATATCCTCGTCATTTATTTCTTTGAAAATTTTCATAATTATTGTACTTCTCATTCTAGTACATTTTGGTGCCCCCAGAAGGGAGTTCGTTAATGAGCGCTAATGAGGACAGTCACGCGTGATTCACGCTACGCTCTGCCAGACGATCAAAGAAACCCTGATAAAAGTATCGTGGCTGACCTCGCGGGCGCCGACTCAGTGACGCCCGCCTTCATCCACGAAGCGCTTACCTACCGCCCCCGTGGGCTGTTTGGATTTGAATAAAAATACACGGCGCCCGAAAGTGCGTCGTGTGTTTTGCGTATTAAATTTATTCTGGAGAACAAACACTGCGGAGGGCGCAGTTGGAAAAAGGATTTTTGGCACCGCGGACTTCAAAGTGGAGGTGCGGACCGGTGGAGCGTCCGGTGGAGCCGACATAGCCGATGAGCTGACCTTGAGAGACCGATTGGCCGTACGCGACGATCACGCTTCGCATATGTCCGTAAAGAGTTTGTGAGCCATTGTCGTGCGTTATGACGACATAATTGCCGTAACCGCCGTTCCATCCGCCCCCTCCGCGTGCGATGAGCACGACGCCGTCCGCGGCCGCGTATATAGGCGTACCGCGTGCCGCACCGAAATCAATGCCATTCAAGCCGTGAATGCCTTGCGTCAGTATCGCTCCATGAATAGGATTTGAAAAATAGCCGAGGAATGCCACACCGCTATCGGTATAAGGATTCTTAATCGGTTTGCTCGCTGAACGTGCGGGTTGCTGTACCGGTACCGAGAGCTCTCCTCCAGGAATGATGATTGTCGTGCCGATTGCGAGCGGTGCGACAGAATCAAGTCCGTTGAAAGCTGCGATTTCGTCTGCATCAGCTCCGTACTTTTTCGCAAGCGATTTCAGCGTATCGCCTTTTACAATAGTCCGTTCAATGCCAGAGATTGGGAGAATGATAAGAGTATCGCCAGGACGCATGTCACGCACGCTTTTCAAATTATTCGCCCATACGATGGTGTTTACCGAAACACCGAACATTTCTGCGATTTCGGACATGGTGTCGCCGGGGCGCACGACATAGACCGAGATGCGGTCAGACGTTATTCCGGTTGCATTTGCAGCCGCGCCGCCTGGTCCGCCATAGGAAACGAGAGCCGAGTCGCCAGAGGTCGCGAGTGCGATTGGCGCAGAAGCGTTCGGATTACTGTTAGTCGGTGCCGAGAGGGTCGGTGTGGAGGAACTCGGAATAATCGTGTTGACCGCTGCGTCAGCATGCGCTGAAAAAAACCAAAAGGCGCTCGCTTGTTTTGGCAGGAGAGAGACAGCAAACGCTATCGCCGCGAATCCGACGATGAGCAACACGAAGTATTCGAAAATTCTGTAGAGTTTGGAATCTATAAGAAATAAGGTGGTTCGGTGAGTCTTTCGTAATACAAAAATGGCTTATATAAGCCATTCCTTTCATACTTCCATATCAGCTATAAGGATCAGTATAGCCCGCCTAGAAATGAGGTCAATGAAGCGCAAAGATGCCTGTGGAGAGTGATTTGTAAGGTATATTCGGGTGGTGGCATATCTCGATGAACTGAACGAAGCACAGCGAAGGGCGGTGCTCGCGAAGGACGGACCAATTTCGGTTCTCGCCGGCGCCGGCGCCGGTAAAACGCGGGTGCTGACCACGCGGATGTATCATTTGGTACGCGAGGGAGTGTCACCGGAGCGGATTCTGGCAGTCACCTTTACTAATAAGGCGGCGCGCGAAATGCGCCAACGAGTCCAACACATGCTTGGACTCGAAGCATCAAGCACCAAGCACCAAGTAGCCAAAACTGAAATGCCATTTATCGCGACCTTTCACGGGCTTGGTCGCGAGTTATTGGAACGATACGGGAGTGCGATCGGCATTCCGCGTTTCTTCAGCGTGTACGACCGCGATGATTCACAGAAGATTATTGCGCAGGCGCTGAAGGCGCTTGACGTATCGGTGAAGGAGCTCTCACCGCGCGCAGTGCTCGCGCGCATCTCACGCCATAAGGGAGAGGGAATGAGCGAACAGGAATTTCGCGAGAAGAGTGCTCGTGCGAGCTTCGGTAATCGCATCACCTCGGAGGTGTGGCGCATCTACGAGAAGAAACTTGCAGAAGAAAAGGCACTGGACTTTGATGACCTCATCGTGAAGCCCGTCCGCCTACTTGAAGCATTTCCGGATATTCGCGCACAGGCCGAGAGTCGCTGGGATTATATTCATATTGATGAATATCAGGATACGAATGTGCTCCAGGCGCGTCTCGCGAATATGCTCGCAGCAAAACACAAGAACCTTTTTGTAGTTGGCGATGTGGACCAATGCATATATTCATGGCGTAATGCAACCATTGAAAACTTACTCAATTTCGACAAAGAGCATCCAAATACGCAGACGATAATTCTGGAACAGAATTATCGGTCAACGAAAAATCTGGTTGCGGCGGCGAATGCGGTTATTGAAAAAAACAAAAACAGAAAAGAGAAGCGCTCAACGACTGAAAATAAAGAAGGAGAGAGAATCAGCGTGCACATGGCGGTGAATGCCGAGGACGAGGCGCGCTGGATCGCGATGAAAATCCGTGAACTGATGCGCGCCGGAGAAAAACCGGAAGAGATTGCGATTTTATTTAGAACAAATTTTCAGTCGCGCGCGCTTGAAGAAGGATTTCTGCGCGCGGGCGTGCCGTATAAACTCCTCGGGACGCATTTCTTCCAGCGCGCAGAGGTGAAGGATGTTCTCGCGTGGATCCGGCTCTCCGTGGACTCGTCGCGCGAGGCGGATAAGGTCCGCGCGGCGGCCTCGCCGCCGCGCGGACTAGGGCGAGTGACACTCGCGAAGCTCGCGACCGGCGGTCGGGGCGAGCTTCGCGCTGGAGAACTCGCAAAAGTTGAAGCGTTTGAACAAATCATTCAAGAACTTTCTCTCTCTGCCGAATTACTCGTGCCATCGGAATTCGTCAAGCTCGTAATAGAGAAAAGTGGCATGCGTCGCGCAATGCTTGAAGAGGGAAGCGAAGAAGACAGAGAACGATTTGAAAATATTGAAGAACTTGCGTCGGTCGCGGCGCGCTACGATGGCATGCCGGGTAAGGAGGGAATCGCGCTCTTTCTCGCAGAATCGGCACTCGCGAGCGATCAAGATGAAATGGATCACCCCTCGACACACTCGGGGCAAGAGGACGAAAAACGCGGCGTTCTGCTGATGACGGTTCATTCCGCAAAAGGGCTTGAATTCAATACGGTTTTTGTAAGTGGGATGGAAGAAGGGCTTTTCCCGCACGAAGACATTGGTGGCGAGCGTGAGCGAGACGAAGAAGAGGAGCGTCGGCTCTTCTATGTTGCGATAACGCGCGCGAAGACTCGTCTGTATCTGACCCTCGCGCGCATTCGTAAGATCTACGGGAGCGATACGTTCTCGGCGCCCTCCTCGTTCCTTGCCGATATCGATAGCTCGCTTATACTCTATGATGAAACCGAAGGCCATGATATCTCATGAACAGATAATTATAATGAAAATTCTACTTTTTATCTCTGGGTTTACAATTCTCTCCATTGAAATTTTAGGAATTCGGATTTTAGGACCCTATGTAGGAACTACCATGCCCGTGTGGGCTGCATTGATTGGCGTTACTCTCGCCGGGACCGCTCTAGGATATTATGGAGGAGGCAGGCTTGCTGACCATGTTCAAAAAAAGGAAATATTTTTGTGGATTACGGCTTGTGCAAGCATATTCATTGTTCTCATCCCAACATTTCGCAACATCATGAACAGTACCGCATCAAATTCTTCGTACGGCGTCGATGCACTTATTGGTTCAATACTTTTATTTTTTATACCCATACTGTGCTTAAGCGCTCTCATTACATATAGCATTCGTTTTTTTGTAAAAAACCTTGATACGATTGCGCAGGTTCATGGTGATTTATATGCGCTTGCAACTTTCGGAAGTATTCTCGGTGTTTTTGGCACAAGCTATATCTTAGTTCCCCTTTTTAGCATTCCTCATATTTTCTACGGGTTGGGGGGCACACTTCTGTTGATTGGTGTCCTAGCCGCTCTCCCATCTAATGTAATGAGTTGGTACTTGAAATCTAAAATGAGTGCAAATTAGAAAATGCATTCGTATAATAATCAACAGGGGCAAAATCATCAGTCAAAATTTTAGTTTTAGGATCAATGGTCCCTAACCACCGATGTTTCAACTGCTCATTAATTTCCGGATCATCATTAGGCGACTCTCGAATCGTTTCTTTATTTTTAAAGGCTACCAAAATAATATTTTGGACCATGTCTGTTTTGTCAGGTGAGAAAACTGCATATGCGCGCACTTCAGGAAATACCTCTTGGTATGTTTTAAACTCCGCCTGGAAAAATTTGCTGTACTCACCCTCTAAAGCCGCTGGCACGTTGGCGACTAACACTCCGTTGTCATTTAACATACGGAAAATATTTTTTGTCGCCTCAATAGTCGTAAGCTGCCACGGTACGCCATAAAAACTCTGAAACGCATCCAAATAAATAATGTCGTAAGTATCTTTTGAACGATTCAGATACGTTCGCCCATCTTCGTTAAAAATCCGAAGTCGAGTGTCGCGGGTATTTAAATGGAAATATTTTTCCGCAAGTGCGGTGGTACGCGTGTCAATTTCTACCACATCAAGTGACTCAATTTGTTCGTAGCCATCGATGAGGAGTGGGTCCATATGCCCATTGCCATTGTCACGGTGTAGCATCGCGTATAACACTTCTCCTTCGCGACCTTGACGGTCTAAAGGAACAATAACGTTTTCGTTGTGGAGAGATATGAGCGGTCCATTTGCAACAATCGAGCGTGGTCGTAGCAGAGTATGTCCGCCTACAGGAATATCGGGACTCGCCACGCGCCCTGGCGTTCCATCATCTTTTGTTTCATGAATATGCACATATCCTGAGGCTACCGGGAAACCTGTTTCGAAGATGTCTGCCTGTTTGATGACCACATAGTTTTTAACGTTCTGGGTATCTGCAATAATTTTATTTTTTTCTCCTTCAATCGCAGCGCGTCCAGTGGGTGTCGAAGTGGACACATACACCAGAACAGCTTTAGTATTCAATCGATCAGTATCATTCGTTAATAAAATAGGTACCGATACCGTTTTATTGTTGTAGTAGTATTTACCTTCCAGTCTCCAGACTTTTTCGCGATCATACAATGGGGTATCCGCTAAGAAATAATTTGCGTATGAATAGGCGCCCCCACCAATCAGCAATGCGTGTTTTGCCGCGGGATTGAAGTGTCCTCCGAGCCGGTTATAGCGGGCATAATTAAATACTAAATCATTACTATCAAGATAGGAGGCCGAATGAATTTCACCATTTACTGTCAAAAACCGAACCGGTCTTTGAGACTGCTTTTCGATACCTTCATATACCTGCAGACGACTAAAGACGCTTACTTCTTCTGCAATCTTTTTCCATGCTAATTTATCACTCTTCATTCTTCCGTCAGAAAAAATAGGAGTCTTATGAAAAAGAAAGTCAGGAGGAGTAACTCCAAGCAATAAAATAAGAGAAATAACCCCTACTCCCGCGCTATAGTGCCAACGTATTTTTAATAATAACGCTCCGATTATCAACATCACTACGATACTTGCGAGGGCTCCCTCGTAGTGGAACCGTGGGAGAATAAAAAAGCCTATTGAAAGCGTTCCGAAAATGCTTCCGACCGCAGAAAGCCCATAGAGAACGCCGCTTAATTTCCCCGAAACGAGAACTCTATGTACGCGAAGTTTAATGAGATACGGTAGCACCATTCCTAAGGTCATGCTGGGAAATCCAAAAAGTACAGCCGCCGTAAAGAATGATCCCCATGAATTTGTGGGAATTGCAAAGCCAATAGCATTACCTATGACTCCATTCCAAGGGAACACGAGACCGATCCAAAGAGCGGTTATACAGAGAAGGGCTCCAACCGCACGTTCTTCTCCAAGGATTTTTCTCAGAAATTTTGGAGGGTGAGTATCTGCCCATTCTCCACCCAAACGGTATCCAATCGCCAAACTTATAAGGGTGATTCCGATTACATTAGTGCTTACCGAAAGCGCCGTACCAAAATAAGGGGCTAGTATCCCCAAACCAATCATTTCAAGTGCCATGACCGTAGCACCACTCACAAATGCCGCATAGTACAGAGCAGTAAGACGCATAATGTTATTGTAGCAAGAATAGCAATGCTACGTCCAAAAAAATCACTCGGGCAGAACTTTTTGATGCATGCGCGGATAGCGGAGCGTATTGCGGATGTCGCACAGCTCGCGAACGATGCGACCGTGCTTGAAATCGGTCCCGGGAGAGGGATACTTACTCGAGCACTCCTCGCGAGAGCGGGACACGTTATCGCGGTTGAAGCCGATAGTGAACTCGTAGCACAACTCCGAGTGACATTTGAAAATGAAATCGCAGACGGGCACCTCGAACTCGTGCATGCTGACATTCGCACATTGGATTTTGAAATGTACCTTAATTCACGCTATAGCGTAAAACAAGGTACACGAGTTGGTGAGAATGAGTATCAAGTGGTAGCGAATATTCCATATTATCTGACCGGCGAATTGTTTCGCATGTTGCTTGAATCAGAACATCAGCCATCGTCTATTACTTTTTTAGTGCAGAAAGAAGTTGCCGAGCGCATTGTGGCACGTAAAAAAAAGCCCCTCGACTCCGCTCGGGGTAAAGAATCTATTTTGTCGCTTTCAATAAAGGCATACGGCGAACCGAAATATGAATTCACAGTCAAGCGCGGTGCATTTATCCCCGCGCCGAACGTAGATTCGGCAGTACTCTCTGTCCGCAATATTTCGCGCAAAAACTTTTCCTCGCCGGCAGAAGAGAAGCGATTTTTTGAACTTATACACGCCGGTTTTGCGCACAAACGGAAATTCGTCCGCAGTAATTTGAAAGAATTGAACGTTGACCCACTACTTTTGGCTTCAGTTCCTCCCAAAGCCCGTGCCGAAGACCTCCCTCTCTCCGTCTGGCTTGCCCTGAGCGCAGTCGAGGGGCTCGCTATACCCACTCGCTCTCTATAAGAATAGGTCAGTGCTAGGTATACTTATGGTATTACCATGGGAAGGATTCTCGGAAATTGGCGCGTACCTGCCGCAACACTTTTCTCGGCGACACTTATCGTCGGCGCGTACCTACTCGCGAGGAGTATTGAGATGCCAGCAACCGCACAAGCGTCTGAAGAAGCCGCGCTTCTCCAAGCGATTGCGACCAAAGATTCTGATGCCGACGGACTCCCCGACTGGGAAGAGCAACTCTACGGCACCGACCCGAAAAATCCTGACACGCGCCAGCTCGGGATGACGGATGGCGAGGCGGTGGCGAAAGGGCTCATTGTGCCAAAAGCGATTGCTGATATTAAAATGGCGACCTCGTCGCCTCTGCAAATAGGTGAGTACGGATTACCACCACCACCAGAGGAAGGGACACTGACTGCTGCCTTCGCGAAAAATTTCTTCACGATTTATATGAACGCACGAGTTGCCAACGGCGGCGATCTCTCGGAAAGCCAGCTGGCCGATGTTCAGAAACAAACACTGGACTCACTCACTTCGGCAATCGTCACTGCGCCAGACTTCAAATCCTCACGCGACCTCACGGTCTCCATCAGTGGTCCAGACGCGCTCCGCGCGTTCGCTGTCGCCGCCGAAGCA
>JBCLFD010000014.1:0-14457 GCA_038912545.1 Minisyncoccia bacterium
ATATCAGGAGCGCTAATCAGGCTTCTGTCAAATTGACGTAAGCCAAAATTCCCGCTAGAGTCTTAATGGAGTCGGAATGGTCCGAATCCGTTGTCTACTTAAGGAGCAGATTATGCTGGAAGAAAACGGGATCAAAATATCCCTACCGTTCACGTTTCTTTTCGCCGAAAACACAGCCGCCCAGGTCGCAAGTGCGCCCGAAAGTGGAGTGGCACTGGAAATCGACACCAAGGATCCGTACTCGGACAACTCCGATACGATCTGACGAGGTCGTGCTACCATGAGGTCGTGGAATCCCCACGGCCTCTTTTTTGTATAATTTAAAATGAGACAAGATTTTACGGACCAATTACTCGCGATGCTCACGAATGATCAAGCTGCGTCAAAGGAATTTTCTAAGGGAAAAATCTCGAAAAGCGATCTGATTAAAATAGTAGACGCACACACCAAGATAGTGGCTACCATATTTGGTGAATCTGGAATTGCACAAAAAGACTTGGATGGAGAGAATACGTATAAGGCAATGTTGGCTCTCGTTCTCCACTCTGGAGACGTGGAGCTAATGCAATCATATCTTGATGCTCATGAGAAATTTGGAGAGGGAAGTATCGATATTTCTGACAGGGCAGTCGTAACTGACAAAATATGCGTCATGTTGGGGAAATCACAGATATATGGGACACAATACAAAATTAAGGATCAGAGCATAATCTTTGCACCAATAGAGGATGAAAAGAACGTCGATTCGCGCAGGGCAGACCTAGGTCTTGATCCTATCGGACACTCACAAAAATTACCTCGAGAGACGACTGATTAGTCGCGACATCACATTTAAATCTTACCAACCAGATCAAGACTGGGCTCAAGCGTGTCTTCGCCCGGTTCCCACGAGGCGGGACAGACCTGGCCCTTGTGCGTCTCTACATACTGCGCCGCCTGGAGCTTACGCAATGTCTCCGTGCCCTTACGACCGATTGAATTATCATTCACTTCCATAGAACGGAGTATCCCAGAAGGGTCAATGATGAACGTCCCGCGGAGCGCCAGTCCTTCGTCCGGCGTGAACGCTACTTCCCCACCCTCTATAAGCACGCCGAAGGCCGCCGCAATCTTGCCGGAAGGGTCAGCCGCCATTGGATACTTTATTTCCTTAATACCTGGAGAAGCATTGTGCCACGCTTTATGCGTAAATACCGTATCAGTTGAGATTGAGATAATCTCGGCGTTCAGCTCTTGGAACTTCGGATACAGTTTCGCGAGCTCTTCAAGCTCGGTCGGACAAACAAAGGTGAAGTCCGCCGGATAGAAGACGAGAATGACCCACTTCCCCCGCAGAGTGGAGAGCGACATCGTTTTAATAGCATTCTCGTGGTACACCTCAAACTCAAAGTCGGGCACGGGCTCTCCTGCCTTCACAAGCACGAAGTGGTCACGCACGGGATCGTGGAATTCACCGCAACGCTCACAGTAATTGCTTTTTGTTTCTTTCATAGGCTAGGTAGTTAGGATCTAGGCACTAGGCGCTAGTCCACTTGATGATAGCAGATTGCATATCGTAACTAAAGCCTATAACCTAATGCCTAATGCCTATTTCCATTCTGTGTATAGCTGGTCCGACAGCATCAGGCAAATCTTCTCGCGCGATTGAAGAAGCCCTCGCGCGAAACGGCGAAGTCATATCTGTCGATTCCCGCCAAGTGTATCGCGGTCTGGACATCGGCACCGAAAAAATCTCGCATGAAGAAATGCGAGGTGTACCGCATCACTTGATTGATATTCGCGATGCGAGTGAGAATTATTCTGCGGGCGATTTTGTTGCCGATGCAACGCAACTTATTGAAGAAATCTCGGCGCGCGGGAAATTACCCATACTCGCTGGCGGTACGCATTTTTATTTTGATGCGTTGCTTTCGGGACTGCCTCATGTAGCGATGAATGAAAAACTGCGAACAGAGCTTGAAGAAATTCCGACAGAAGAATTATTTGCACGTATACAAAATGCCGACTCGCGTCGCGCGAAAGAACTGGACCCGAAAAACCGACGGCGGCTTGTCCGCGCGCTTGAAATTATTGAAGCCATTGGACACGTCCCCGCGCGCCCCGTACCTACGCCCTCTTCTGGGACAAGGTTGAACCTTGTTAATTTTGAGGTTGGGTGGATAGTTATAGACCCGCCGAGAGAGGAGTTGCGAAAAAGAATTGATGCGCGACTCGCGAATGCGTTTGAACGCGGACTGATTGATGAAGTGCGCCGTGTGCGAGAACAGGTTGGCGACCTGCGTTTGAACGAGCTCGGTCTCGAATATAAGATAGTCAGTGAGTTTCTGCGTGATGAGCGCACCGAAGCATCTCTCCTCCCCGCCCTCTCGGCCAAACTCTGGCAATTCGCCCGTCGCCAGAAAGCATGGCTCCGAAAGCTTACTTTTGGCAAGATCGCGTAACGGTAATATCCCAATGGGTGGGTTCTCGAACGTACTCGTTACCACACTTATCCACATGCCGTGGGTTGCTACCGCGAACACCACTGAGCGAGAAGTAACCACCTGAACCTCCTTTGATGCAGCTATCTATATTTGGCGCAAGATCCACTTTGTATCCTGTTGTATGGCTTTGTCCGCCATCTGCGTGCCCCAACTCATTACCGCCTGTCACTTGTAGAGAACCGCATATATTTTTCAGATTGATAACTTGAGCTACGACATTTTGAGTAAGTCCCCCAACCGTAGTACATCCGCCGCTAATATCCTGATATCTTGTGTTCACGGGACATGGCGACTTATTTATCGATATGCCCGTAGCTGCGAGAAACATAGCACGAACCACTGCTTCATTCCCAGTAACAGGCGTAACTACGGTGAGCACGCCACCTGCAGTTGAACCGGTAACTTGACTCTGATCAAGCTGCAAAAGAGCCCCCTCTTGTTTAAGACATGCGTCAAGACCGCCCGAACTGATGATGGTGTTCCACGCCTTAAGACCATTGGTCGGACTATAGAGCACCGCCATAAGTGCGGCGACGATGAGCCAGCCGGCGAGCGCGATAACGATGCCGACGACGGTGTGCAACATAATATCTTTTGCTTTTTGAATACCTCCCGAATTAAACGGGTTCACAACCATAAGGAAGCCCGCATAGGCGATCATAATCGGTGCAACGAACACTATCCCTATCGTGAGCGAGAAGAGAATAATGCGATTGATGACATCAATGAACATCGCGAAACTCGCCGGGCACCTATTGATTGCCTCCGGCACGATAGGGCCGAGGAACGGTATCCTCACCGTCTCGGCTAACGCCGTATACGGCAATACAAACAGTATCGCCGTGAGCGCGAGTACAGGAAGAACTATACGAAGTCGCATAACTCCATCATACCGTCTTCTTCGCCTTCAAAACACGGCTTTCCCCACTCGACTCGCCCCTCGGAAACTCGGGACTCGCTCGTGGTAAACCACCTTTCCATCTGCTATCGTTGTCGTACGGGCCTATAGTTTAGTGGTAAAATTTCCGTCTCCAAAACGGAAGTCCCAGGTTCGACCCCTGGTGGGCCCGCCGATTTAAGAAGATTGCTGTATTGTATGCTTTTTTATAACGAGACAGTACCGACTCTCCTTAATCCGTTCACCGCTCTTTGGTAAAGTCCTCTCTTCTGTTCCATCAAAAATCCACTCTGCTGTGGCAGAACCTTCGATCTCCAGATCGGCTACAAACTCTCTTACCAGTCGTAGTCGCTCTTGAGAGAATTTGAACGGCGCGTCGAATAGAGGCGCAATATGTATTTCCCCGCCGTCTTTAACAGTCGGGAATATCTCTTTGAGAGCCGCCACGACTTCTTCTCCAGAATTATTTGTGATTGAGGCGTGAGCAAGAGCTATATCTATAGAACCAGCTTTAAGCGGCAATTTTTTAGCTTCCGCAATAAAATCAACTCTGTTATCAGGACCTTGTCGAAAATCAAACCGCAGAACCGTCGTGCCCGGGTACTTTTGTTCTACATATTCACCGAAGTAGGCACCAGCACTGCCGATATCAAGGATGTTCTTCCCGTGCAATTGCTTTTCATCTAAATGCAACCATTTTTTGTATCTCTCAAAATCTTTTGCTGCCTTCTCGGGCAAAGATTTCGACTTAGGATCTACATTCAAGAATCTTTCGAACATATGTATAAATTATAGCTCCTTTTCCACCGCAGGTCTGTTCAATGGTGTTCCAGAGTTATTTCTTCGTTTCTTTGTAAATGACGCGTTCGCGGACGGTCGGGTCAAACTTCAGCATCTCGATTTTACGAGTGACGAGTTTCTTATTCTTGCTCGACCAGCGGATATGCTCCGACTTGGTGGATTTAAGGCGAATGAGACGGTCTTGTGACATTCCCCAAACTTACCAGAATGAATGCTTTTGTGCAACGGAGCGAGCGGGCAGAAAAATGAGCGTAGGACTTGGCCTAGCGGCCCGGAGCGCTCTCATTTTTCTGTCCGCTCGTGAAGTGTTTAGACAACAACGACCTCTTTTTTGCTTCTGACGAAACTAGAACGAATCGCTCTTTTTTTGACGTCAAAATGCGGTTCGCCATTCTTGAGCGTCACCGTGACTGTACCGCCCTCCAGCACGCCTTGGTCAACCATCAAGGACGCAAGCGGTGTGAGAATCTTTTCCTGTATCGTACGACGCAGAGGACGCGCACCATATTGCGGATTGTAACCCTTGTCCGCGAGCCACGCGCGCACCTCTGGTTCTATAACAAGCGCGATGCGCTTCGCCCCGAGACGCTTCACCACTTCTTCAACCTGATTCTCAACTATTTTGCCGAGCGCTTCTTTATTCAACACATCAAAAATAATAATATCGTCTAAGCGATTCAAAAATTCGGGGCGGAAGTGCTCCTTCAGCGCGTCCATCACCCTTTCTTTCGTTTCTTCATAGCGAGTCGCTTCTGTCGCGTCCGCCTTTCCGAATCCGATATGCGCGAGGCGGTCAATATATTCTCCGCCAATATTGCTCGTCAAAACAATAATCGTATTCTTGAAATTAACCTTTCGTCCCTTGCTGTCGGTCAGGTGTCCCGAGTCAAGCACTTGCAGGAGAATATTGAAGACCTCCGGATGTGCCTTCTCAATCTCGTCAAAAAGCACGACCGCGTACGGGCGATGGCGGATGCGTTCGGTCAAGGAGCCCGCCTCTTCATAGCCGACATAGCCCGGTGGCGCACCGATGAGCTTGGCGACCGAATGCCTCTCCATAAATTCGCTCATATCAACGCGCACGAGTGCATCGGTATCATTAAACATAAATTCCGCGAGTCGTTTTGAAAGTTCGGTCTTCCCAACGCCGGTCGGTCCCAAGAAAAGGAATGAGCCGATAGGACGATTTGGGTCGCTGATGCCGACGCGCGAACGCTTAACCGCATCTGTCACCTTCTTGACCGCAGTGTCTTGACCGATGATGCTCGCTTGGAGCGCTTCATCCATACGCGCGAGCTTCGCCGCTTCTTCTTCAAGCATCTTCGCGACCGGTATGCCGGTCCAGCGAGAGACAACCGATGCGATTTCCCCTTCCGTCACTTCTTCGTTCAATACGCGACGCGACTTCTGGAGCGCCTTCAGTCGCTTCAGCTTCGTCTCAAGGTCGCTTCGGATATGCGGTATCTTGCCATAACGAATCTCAGCGACCGTGCCGAGATCGGCAGCCACTTCGGCGTTATCCGCTTCTATCTTCAATTTTTCCAGTTCCGTCTTCGCCGTACGGATACCTCCAAGGATTTCTTTCTCATTTTTCCACTTCAGTTCCAGCTCGCTCGTTTTTTCTTTCAGGTCGGCAACTTCTTTATCAATATCTTTAATGCGCTCTTTGATATCTTTGCCACCGTGAGGCGCGCCTCCAGTGAAGGCATTCGCTTCAACATCTTTTTGAAGTGCTTGGCGTTCAATCTCCAAGCGGCGGATTTTGCGGTCGGTCTCTTCAAGCATCGGCGGCTTGTTCTCTAGCGCGATGCGGAGCCCGCTTGCTGCCTCGTCAATAAGATCAATCGCTTTATCTGGCAAAAATCGGTCGCTGATATAGCGTGACGAGAATTCTACCGCCCCTACGATTGCACCATCGGTGATACGCACCCCGTGGAAGAGCTCGTATTTGTCCCGAAGGCCGCGCAGAATCGCAATACCGTCTTCAATAGAAGGTTCACTCACGAACACGGACTGAAAACGCCGTGTGAGAGCAGCATCTTTCTCAATATATTTTTGATATTCCTTAATCGTCGTCGCGCCGATAACGCGGATCCCGCCTCGCGAGAGCGCCGGCTTCAGCATATTGGACGCATCAAGAGAACCCTCGGCCGCACCGGCGCCGACAAGCGTATGCATCTCATCAACAAAGAGAATCACCTTCCCTTCTGAGCGTTCCACCTCTTTCATCACATTCTTCATGCGCTCCTCAAACTCACCGCGATACTTCGTGCCGGCGATGAGAAGACCAAGGTCAAGCGAGAGTAGTTCCTTGCCCTTCAACATCTCGGG
Source organism: Minisyncoccia bacterium (assembly GCA_038912545.1). Lineage (GTDB taxonomy): Bacteria > Patescibacteriota > Minisyncoccia > Phycocordibacterales > Phycocordibacteraceae > C7867-001. The sequence continues at coordinate 6,514 of JBCLFD010000014.1, forward strand.
GACGTCACCGCTCGCCATGCGCGTGGCAAGCCCTTCGGCGATTGCCGTCTTCCCCACGCCAGCTTCGCCAATAAGAATCGGATTATTTTTCGTTCGGCGCGCGAGAATCTGTATCACGCGATTTATTTCGTTATCACGGCCGATGACCGGATCTAACTTATTTTCCGCCGCCATCTTTGTGAGATTACGCGCGTACTTCGCGAGTGCGCGGAAGCGCTTCGGCTCAGCGATCTGCCCGTCTTTGGCGGTCTTCAATTCTTTCAAGATTGCGAGCGCGGAATCTTTCACAATATTGAAGCGTACGAGCACGTCAGACGCCGGTCCCGGATGTTCAAGTACGGCGAGAAAGAGGTGTTCGGTGCCGACGAATGTGTCATTCATTCGCGCCGCAATCTTCCCCGACGCTTCAAGCGCCTGCGCGAGGTCGGGCGTCAGGTAGATCTGGTATGCCGGCGAAAGGACTGTCGACGATTCTGGCGCTTCAAGATGTTCAAGAACGGTATCGGCGAATAGAATGGTGTCTATTTCCATCCGATCTAGAATAGAAAATACGAGCGATTCTTCTTGAAGAACGAGTGCGGCGAGCAGGTGGAGTGGTGAGACGTGATTTTGTCCGCGCTCAATAGCAAGTTCGTGCGCACGGCGCACGGCTTCTTTGGCTTTGGTGGTGAAATTGTTAAAGGGAGGCATGTGTAGTAGTCGCTGTTGTTGATGTCGCCGTAAGAAGAGCTGTTATCTTATCTGCACTGATAAGAAAACCGGGAATGTCTCCTCCGCTTATGCCGACAAGATTTCCGGAGAGGTTGACTGCGGCGCTCCCAATGCCGATATTTGGTAGCGTGGTCTGAATACCCTTCACACTCACACGTGCGATAATTCCTGTAGAAGCATAACCATCTGTGCCAAGTGCAAGCACGGTCTCACCAAGTTTCAAGTCGCTTGCAGCAACTAAGACTTGTGAGGAAGTCTTAGGCAGTACTGCGCCATCTGCGAAACCGTAAATCATAATACCTTTCCCTTGCCGCACAAGAGATGCTACGACAAAGGAGCCATTGGTAAATTCGACAAGCACTTCCTTCGGAAGTACATCAAGCGCTGCGGTCGCAATCGCACGCGCCTTAGGGAGATACGTACCAACTGTGATGGCTGGCGTCGAGGTACCGGTCTCCGCAGAGTAGAGAGCGACTGTGCGCATTGCGACTGTACCAATCGCCGCGGTAACAAGATCCTGATTCGATGGTGCTGGCGCGGGCGCCGAGATAACCGCAGCCGGAGCCACTTGTGCGACGGTCTCAATCGTCCGTTCTACGACGCGATTCACGGTCTGTGTCACATACGCGGGCGCGTTATCAAGAAGGGAAACGGTGAAAATGCCCGTCGCTACGCTCGTGACGAAGTTCACGAGAATCGTGAGTAGGATCAATTGCGACTTGGATAGTTCCTCAATGTTCATACACCTATAATGCTACCGCGCGCCGTCGGTGTCAACAAACGCGACCTGCTTTATTAATGCCTCTACAAATCTGTCTAATTCTTTTGCTTTTGTATCCGAATTCCATGAAATACGAATAGTAGAAAGTGCTCGCCTTTTGTCGCCGGTGAGAGCGAATACTGCGCGCGAACCTTCCTCCGAATCCGTCTCGCAGGCGCTCCGTGTGGAAACCGCGAATCCAGCCTCGTCTAAGAGGACGACCAGATAATCGATGTCGCGTCTGGGGAGTGAAATATTCAAAATATGCGGTGCCTGCCTGCCGGCAGGCAGGCCTGCATTCCGTCCTTCGTTAACAAAAACATTTTGTATTGAAGAGGTGATGTTTGAAATGAGACGCGCGCGGTCAACTTCTGCGTGCGCGCGAAAGCGCTCACGCCCGTCTACCGCGACGCGGAGCGCATGGGCGAATTTTTCTGCCAACTCCGGCGATTCGCTCCCCGCACGCAGTCCTCTCTCTTGGCCACCGCCACGATACAAGGGCGCGAGCTGTATTGTGCGATGAACAATCAAACATCCGATACCTCGTACCGGCGATACTTTTGATGCATCAAGTACCAATAAGTCGGCACCGAAATGGGCGCGTGTAATTTTTTCTGTGAGCGGTGCCTGCGACGCGTCCACGTGCAGAAGCGTGGACATGGGATGTCCACGCAGGACCTGTGCCACCTCGCGCGTATTCCACACCACTCCGGTCTCTCCACAGACGGCATCCATAGAGACCAGCACTGTTTCTGGTCGTAACATTTTTCTTAGTGCATCAATGTCAACGCGTGCGTCTCGAATCGGTAGCGCTTCAACGATGACGCCTCTTTCTCCCGCGAGCTTCACATTTTCAACAATAGATGCGTGCGCACTCGGCAAGTAGAGTGCGTGAATTTTCTTACTGCCTTCTGCCTTCTGCCTACTGCGTACTACTCCTAGTATCGCTAGCGCATTCGCTTCAGTGGCACCGCTCGTAAAAATCACATCGTCCGGCTGTACTTCAACAAGTCGCGCGATACCAGTGCGCGCGTCTTCAAGCATTCTTCTCGCCACTCTTCCTTCCTCGTGTGGCGACGACGGATTCCCGCTCACCCCCGCGGCAGTATCCAGATATATTCGTTTTTTTCCAAACATAATTTTATTCTACGCGCTTCATTGCAAACATTCAATTTTTGTGATGAGATGAGAAGATTATGGCGCGAACTCCTCGACCGCCCGTCATCGCGGTGATGGGCCACATAGATCATGGAAAGTCCACTTTGCTGGATTATATTCGCAAATCTAATGTCGCCGAGGGCGAAGCGGGCGGTATCACGCAACACGTCTCTGCCTACATCGCCGAGCACAACGGTCGGCATGTCACTTTCCTGGACACCCCTGGGCACGAAGCGTTTAAAGCGCTCCGGACGCGCGGTGCCGCCGCCGCGGATATCGCTATTCTTGTGGTCGCGGCAGACGAGGGTGTGATGCCACAAACACTTGATGCGCTTACCGCTATCAAAGAAGCGGGCATTCCCTTTATCGTGGCAATTACGAAAATTGATAAAAATAATGCCGACATCGGCCACACGAAAAACTCTCTGATTGAGCATGGCATATATATAGAAGGCATGGGAGGAGATATCGCGTATGCGCAGATTTCATCCAAAACTGGCGAGGGCGTCCCAGAACTCCTTGACCTAGTCCTCCTCGCGACCGATCTCGCAGAAATAACCGCGGATCCGGAGGCGGAGGCAACCGGCTTCGTGCTTGAATCCACGCAAGAACCGAAACGCGGTGCCTCTGCAACGCTCATCGTGAAGAATGGTACGCTCGCTAAAGGTGGATTCGTCGTCGCCGGCGATGCGTATGCGCCAATTCGTTTTATAGAAAACTTTCACGGCGAACGCGTAGACAGTGTCGGCCCTTCGGAACCCGCGCGCATTTCGGGCTTCAACAAATTGCCATCGGCAGGAGCAATCTTCACGATTGAAAAAACGAAAAAGAGAGCGGAGAAACTCGCGCAGAAAAATGAGAGCGCGAATGTCGTGATACCGATGCAGGCGGTGAGTGCCGAGGGTATCGTAGAACTGCCACTTATTGTGAAGGCGGATGTCGCCGGTTCGGTGGATGCCATCCTCCACGAACTCGCAAAGATTACGCACGAGCGCGCCGTCATCCGCGTCGTCTCATCTGGTGTCGGATCGGTGTCGGAGGGAGACGTGAAGACGGCGCAGGCGACAGGTAGCACTATCATTGCCTTCAACATCGGCAGTGATGCCATTGCGCGCGATCTCGCACTTCGCGAAAACATTTCTCTTAAAACGTTCACTATTATCTATGAGCTCTCTGAATGCGTGGCGAAACTGCTCGTTGCGAAAACGCCGGTGATTTCTATTGAAAAAGAATTGGGTCGTGCACAGGTTATCAAAATGTTTTCGTCCGGTTCCAAGAAGCAGGTGCTCGGCGCGAAGCTTATTTCGGGAATGTTCGTCGTCGGCAACCGCGTGAAGATACTACGCAAAGCAGATGGAGAGAATAACGAAGTCGCACGCGGAACCATTAAGAATCTCCAGCAAGCGCGCGCCGATGTAAAAGAAATTAAAACCGAAGGGACATTCGGGACTGAAATTGAAGCGAAAAAAGATGCAGCGCCAAACGACGAATTGGTCGCCTTTGTCGTTGAAGAAAATTAATTCGTATGACCGACACCCGCGGCACGAATCACCACAACGAACGCATGCTGAAGGTGGTCGCGCACGAGGCTGCGATATTCATCCAGCGCGAAGCAGGCGCGGGATCGCTCATGACTGTTATTCGCGCCGAGAGCATGTCGCACGGTACGCGTATCGCGGTCTTCGTGAGCGTCTTCCCCGAGGAGAAGGCGCGCACAGCACTCGCCTTCTTAGAACGTCAGCGCGAAGCATTTTCAAATCATTTGAAGACGCACGCTCGTCTTGGCCATCTCCCGCGCGTAGACTTCCTGCTAGACAATCGCGAGACAGCGAACGCTCCGACGATATAGTATTATCAACCAACGGCCCGATGGCGAAATGGTAACGCGACGGTCTGCAAAACCGTTATGCGCGGGTTCGATTCCCGCTCGGGCCTCACGCATAAAAAATGGAGTAGAATAAGAATGTTTGCCGAGGTGGCGGAATGGTAGACGCCAGAGACTTAAAATCTCTTGCTGCGTAATTGCGGCGTGTGGGTTCGAGTCCCACTCTCGGCACAAACTCGCACATGCGGAGCATGTGCGCCCACCTGGGCTCGAACCAGGGACCTTATCCTTAAGAGGGATCTGCTCTACCAACTGAGCTATGGGCGCGTAAGCAAAATATAGCAGAACGTTGTATTCTTTCAACATCGGGCGAGTAGCCGAATTGGTACAGGCGCATGGCTTAGGACCATGTCTCGCAAGAGGTGGGGGTTCGAGTCCCCCCTCGCCCACCACTTCACGCCGATTACGGCGCTTCGCGGTGTGCGGCACAAACCCTTGACTTTCTCATAGTTTCGTGTATCATTATATTAGGTAGCAATTGTAACGGTCCATTCTGGACCTAATTGACATCAAGGAGAAATATCATGAATTGGTTCGAAATTGTTTTGGCTTGCATCTTGCTCTACGGCGCAGCCAGTTTGCGCATTGTCGGTCCGAAAGAGTTGGGATGTATCCTTCTCTTTGGCAAACCGATGAAGGACGTTTCTTCTGGTTTGGTCTTCATCCCGCTCTTGATTTGTACTCTGGTAACCGAAACGAGGCTCGTCATCCAAGACGAGCTCCCAGCAGAACCAGACAAGATCTATCGTGGAAGCCCAACAGACGTGGCTGGAGAGACCGTTCCAAAAGATCTACAACTACTCGGTTTCAAACCGCCGATTAGGGTCACGTTTAGTGACCACAATGCGGAAAGTGATGCAGAAGGGATCGGGACAGATGATCCTTACGATCGTCGTTTAACTGCGGAAGTTGTCCCGGTCGTTCGGTGGAGAATCAAGGACTTCAAGATGTTCATGACGACCATCGGCTCGGTCGAAAACGCAAGAAAGCAAATGGAAGACACGTGCATCAACACCTTTACCGACGTTCTAACATTGGTCAGCCCTGCTGTGGCTCTTCGCCGTAAGGAAAGGTACAGCGGGGAGCTGAAAACGAAGATTGAGACCTTGGTGAAATCGTGGGGAATCTTTATCGAAAACGCCCAAATCAAGGGAATCAACTTCAGCCAGAAGCTCAACATGGCGGTTCAAAAGGTCGTGGAAAAAGAGCGTGAAATGACAGCAAACATCTTCGAAGGCAGAGGTCTCGGCGGCAGAGAGCAAGCCATTCTTGATGGACGCACTCTCGGTCTCGAGAACATGAAAAACAAGCTCGGGATTGGTGGAGAAGTTGTGATTGGCGCTGAAACCGCCCGCGCCATTGCAGGCGAAGGTGATAAATCAAGTCAACGGACAATCATTGCTGGCTCTGGCGGATTTGTCGATCTAATCGGCACCGCCATAGCCATCGGTGAGAGTTTCAAAACGAAAACGAAAGGAGAATCGAAATGAACTACTGGTACATCGGCTTTGTCCTACTTTTGGCCGGCATCTTGTTCTGGCGGCTCGTATTGCCAGGCATGAAGCTAGTCGAAACTGCTCAAACAGCTGGGCCAGCGGCAGCAAATAAGTCGCCGCCAGAGAAAAAAGTGCCGTGGGGATGGATCATCGGGATTCCCCTGGCGATTCTCGTCGGTCTTGGTCTCTGGTGGAGTTTGCCATGGCAATCGCCTTCACTGGCGACGGTCCGTGATGGGATTTGGAGCTACTGGCTCTGGATTCTCATCCTCTGTGGTATCGCCTTGGGCGCATCCTCCATCTGGGGAGGCAAGCACAAGTCGGCACTACAAACGACAGCGTGGGGAGTGGCGGTGATGTCCTTCATCGTCATTCCTCTGCTGGCATGGATGGTGAGTCCTCCGACAGCAGGATCGCAAGCGCACACAATGCGCAACACGATTCCGCTGGCGAGTGATCCAAAGCCACGTTGGCTAATGGTCACGATACCTCCGGGTGGCAGATCTGAGTCAATTCCAGTTCCTGGTTACATGCACATTGTGACTGCTGGAAGTGGCTTTCGGCTCCACACGGTGTATGCAGATGGAACGGACTGTGTATCAGCATGTCCAGATGGTCCTATCGCTTCGACGTATTTCAAAAATATAGAGTCGGTGCCAGTGACCGTGTCGTACGCGTTCAATAAGTAATGATCTTTCGTTCGAATGAACAAGACCACCTACTAGCAATGAGTGGTCTTTTTTTATCTACTTAGAGATTTTTGTGACTGGCGGAAGATTGAAGCTCTTTGTCGCGATATTGATGATGCCGTACGCGCCGAAGATAATGACGAGACCGATGAGCCCCCACATAATCGCCTGCTTCCCTTTCGCACGTTCGGTATCATCACCCGCCTTACGGATGAATTCAAACACTCCCCAGATGAAGAGGACGAACGCTACGGCCGCGAGGAGAAGGATAAGCGGGTTAACAATCTGCGCGACGACCTTTTCTAGAAATTCCTTGAGGACTGACATTAGTTACCGATCTGGACACCCGCCTTCGGCGTACCGCCGGTCGGTCCGCCACTGTTACCGAAGCTAATTGTGCCGGTGAGGATGTTCACGAGGCCCCAGATAGAGACCATCACGAAGAAGCCGATAAGGCCCCAGAGCATCAAGCCTTTACCCTTCTCCTTCACTTCGTCAGAGGTCGCACCAATAATGAACGTGGTGAATGCACCCCAGAGGAAGACGATGAACGCCACCGCGAAGAGCACCGGTACGAGGACATTGTTAATCGTATTGATGATGAGCGTGCCGGCGTCCGAAACGTTTCTGACCGATTGAGCAAGCGAGACGAGTGGCAGAGCGAATGCCGCGAGTGTTCCAGAAGCGAGAGCAAGTACTTTTTTCATATAATAAGTAAACGGTTAATGGATTAATTATAACGCCTCGTGCGAACCGGTCAACGGCCTAGCCTAGCCCGTGTGGATAGTTACAGAGTTGGATATTTCGGGACTAAACTGCCGGCTTGGTCTAGATTAAGCGTGAGCCCGACAATTCTGACGATTCCCCAGACCGAGAAGATGATGACGAAGCCGATGATGCCCCACATAGCGAATTTCCGGCCTTCCATTTTCTCCGACTCACTCGCAGCATTCATAATGAATGCCTTGAAGATGCCCCAGATGAAGACAAGGAAGGCGATGGCGATAAGAACTGGGACGATAATGCCGTTGATGATACCGACGATGCTGTTTTTGTATCCCTGAAGATAGGTTGTGTTGATGCTTCCCTGCCCGCCTGTGGACGTAGTTTGTGTTGTTTGAGTAACAGCAGGATTCGTTTGTGTCGTACCGGTGGTTGGACTGGTCGCTGTGTTTAGGGTTCCTGGCGTTTGTGGTGAAGTATTAGTACCGGATTCACAAATGTTGGATGCGTTGCAGAAACCGC
>JBCLFD010000015.1:0-13723 GCA_038912545.1 Minisyncoccia bacterium
CCGCAATGAGTCGCGCTCTTCTTGGCCAAGAAATTGATATTCATACGGGCGGTGAAGACCTTGCATCTATTCACCATAACAATGAGATTGCGCAGTCCGAGGCAGCGAGCGGCCGCACCTTCGTCCACTATTGGATGCATAATGCTTTCTTAAATCTTGAGGGTGAAAAAATTTCCAAATCGCTTGGGAATGTCGTGTATGTTTCTGATATTATTGCTAAGGGTTATCATCCTCTCGCACTCCGTTATTTTTATTTACAAGCGCACTACCGCACACCACTCTCCTTTTCGTGGGATGCGCTCGCGAGCGCTAGAAGCGGACTGGCGCATCTCTGGACCATTGCACGTCGTATTGGAGAAGAATCAGACCGCACCGCAGAACATTCGGAAGCGCGTGAACGATTTCGCGCGGTATTGCGCGACGATCTCGCTACCCCACATGCGCTCGGCGTCCTTTGGGAATCGCTTCGGAGCGAAGATTATACGCCTGAAGAAAAGTGGGGACTTATTGAAGACGCGGATGCGGATCTCGGTCTCATGCTGATTGATCCGCCAGACACAGGAGAACAAGAAAATTTGATGCCAGAAATCATAGAAATGTGTTTGCGCCGTGATTCAGCGCGCTCCTCGGGCGATTTCACCACCGCCGATCGCATCCGGCAAGAGCTTGAGAACAGTGGATATCGTGTGGAAGACGGCCCAGAAGGGACGGTGTTGACTAAGAAGTGACTTTGATACAATGGGAGGTAATGGCTGCCGACCGTATTCCTCCACAATCACTTGAATCCGAGCGCGCGCTCCTCGGCGCGATCCTTCTAAAACCAGATGCAATTCATGATGTTTCTGACCTCATCCATCCGGACTCGTTTTATGCCGAGAAGCATCGCCACATTTTCAGTATGATGCGCGAGCTCGCCGAACGCGGTGAGCCGATTGATCTCCTGACGCTTTCTGAACGCATGCAGAATCAAGGACTCTTGGAGCGTGGCGGCGGCCGTGCGTACCTCGCCGAGCTCGCTGGCTCTGCACCCGCACCGGGGAACTTCTCGCATTACGCCGATCTCGTCTCGAGGAAGCACGTAATGCGCTCCCTGATTGATGCCGCGTACAGCATCACCGAGACCGCGTATGACGATTCGCGCGACACCGTAGAAGTATTGGACGAGGCCGAGAAAGCGATTTATGCGATCGGGGACCAGTCGGCCGCGCATATGTTCACGGCGATTGGCGATAAAATCCACGAGGCGTGGGATCGCATTGAAGCATTATCCAAGAAAGAGGACGGCATCCGCGGTGTCCCTTCCGGCTTCCCTGCTATAGACAATCTCCTCTCTGGCTTTCACCCTTCCGACCTCGTGATTATTGCCGCGCGCCCCTCAATGGGAAAAACCTCCCTTGCTCTGGATATCGCGCGTAATGCCGCCGTGCGCCACAACGTCCCCGTCGGCATCTTCTCGCTTGAAATGAGTTCGGAACAGCTCATTGACCGCATGCTCGCTGCCGAATCATTCGTTGACTCGTGGAAATTGCGCACAGGTCAAGTGCGTGAAGAAGCGGACTTCACCCGCATTCGTGACGCTCTTGAGACACTTTCTAAAGCGCCCATTTATATTGACGACAAGCCGGGCAATAACATTCTCGCGATGCGCGCGGTCGCGAGGCGTCTGAAGCGTGATAGGGGCATCGGCCTTATCGTCGTGGATTATCTCCAGCTCATGGCGCCCACTTCTACCAAAGCATCCGACTCTCTTGTGCAACAAATAACTGAGATTTCGCGCTCACTTAAGTCGCTCGCACGCGAACTCCATGTACCGGTTATCGCGCTCTCGCAACTCTCGCGTGCGGTGGAGACGCGCGGCGGCAAGCCTCGCTTGAGCGACTTGCGCGACTCGGGAAGCATCGAACAGGACGCGGACGTCGTGATGTTCATCCATCGCGAGGATAAGCGCAATCCCGAGAGCGGCCGGCCGAACATTGCAGAAATTCTTATCGAGAAGCACAGGAACGGCCCGACCGGTGCCTGCGAACTCTACTTTGACGAGAAGCGCGCGACCTTCCAGCCGGTGGATACTGCCGGATACGGCAACCTCGCTGGCGAATTTGCAACACATGGATAAAATAGACGAACTTGCGACCGCGCTTGCCCGCCTTCCCGGAGTAGGACCTCGTCAGGGCAAACGCTTTGTGTATTACATTCTTGCTATAGCAGGAGCAGAACGCACGAAGCTTGCCGAGCTCATCGCATCTTTGGGTAAAGAAGTGCATCAGTGTTCCGACTGCCTGCGATTCTTCAACGGCTCGCGAGCTACAGTTTGTAATTATTGCACTGACACAGCGCGTGATGATTCGCTGTTAATGCTCGTAGAAAAAGACCAGGACCTCTCTGCCGTAGAACGCGCCGGCACGTACAAAGGGCGTTATTTCGTCCTCGGCGGCGTACTCACGCTCTCGGGCAAGGGCGCTATCCGCGAAAAGGAATTATTACGAAGGGTTGAAAAACATCTGTCCGCCGGAGGCGGATCCGCCTCCGGCGGAAAAAATGGGCTTAAAGAAATAGTGCTTGCGCTCTCGGCGACAAGCGAGGGCGAACACACTGCCGACCACGTGCGTGGTCTGCTCGCTCCGTATCGCGATAAAATTAAGATGTCCACCCTCGGCCGCGGGCTCGCCACGGGCAGTGAGTTGGAATATTCTGACGCTGAAACCCTCCGCGCCGCGCTCTCAAACCGCAAAGAATCTTAACGTCCTTGGACAAAGGTGAGCGCTTTCCCCTTCAGGTCTGCGCGACCGGTGCGGCCGATGCGGTGAATATAATCCTCGTAGGTGGATGGCAGGTCGTAGTTAATGACGTGAGTCACGGCAGGAATATCCAAACCGCGCGCGGCTACGTCGGTCGCTACGAGCGCCGTTACCTTGCCCTGCTTGAACGATTCTAATGCGCGTATGCGTGCATGATACGTCTTATTACCGTGAATGGACTCCGCATGAATGTGCATACGTGAGAGTGCCTTCGCAAGCTTCTCAACGCCGTGCTTGGTGCGGCCGAAGATGAGTACTTTGCTGAATTCGCGGTCCTGCAAGAGTTCAACGAGCACGTCAAACTTCTCTTTGCCACGCGGGATGCGGACAACATCTTGGTCAACGCTTGAAGGAGTGTCGCGCTTCTTGACCGAAATAATGACCGGGCTCTCAAGGAAGTCCCCGATGAGGCGCTCAATATCCTTGCCCATCGTCGCCGAGAAGAAGAGCGTGTGACGTTCCTTGCGCATCTTCGCAAGGATGAAGCGCATATCGTCAATGAAGCCCATATCCAACATGCGGTCCGCCTCGTCGAGCACGACCGAGCCGAAGCCGGCGAGATCGAGCGCACGACGCTCCATCAGGTCCTTCAATCGTCCCGGCGTGCCGATAACGAATGCCGGATCGTGCCGAAGTTGGCTGATTTGCGGGCCGATGTTCGCTCCGCCAACTGCGACCATACCGCGGAAGCCGAGCCCCTTCGCGAAGCCCGCAAGCTCCTTCTCTATCTGCACGGCGAGTTCGCGCGTCGGCGCCATAATAAGCACGCGTTCGCCCTTCTGCTTCATCACCTTATCAATAAGTGGAATGAGAAATGCCGCCGTTTTACCGGTGCCCGTCTGCGCGAGGCCGACGACGTCCTGCCCGAGGAGCGCATGCGGGATGGCCTTGTCTTGGATCGGCGTCAGAGTCACATACCCTTTTGCGGCGATGTTTTTTTTCAGGTGGAGATTAATATCAAAATCCACGAACGTGTGTTCCGGCACGAATACCGGCTCCTCGGTCGTTACGACCGAGCGATTCTGGAACTTCGCGATTTCACTCTCGGTCACGCCGAATGCGCCCGGCCCTCCTCTTCCGCGACGTACAGGAAATCGCCCGCGCGATGGCGGGCGCGAGAAATTACGACCGCCTTGATAGCGACTGTGAGTATGCGAACTATGACTAGAGCTGTTTCCAGCTTGATGATTCCAACGCCCTATTTGCATATTGTTTTACTAGTGTTAAGAGATTTTATCGATTTGAACTTTGAGGAGTGGCTGGCGATGCCCGCGTCGCTTGTAGTAACGGCTCTTGGCCTTGTACTTAACGACGTCAATCTTCTTCGCCTTGCCGGCGAACGTGACCGTGCCCGTGACCTCTGCGCCCTTGATAACTGGCGCACCGATGGTCGTGTCCGAGCCGTTGTCTACGAGCAGTACCTGATCGAAGACAACAGAGTCACCCTTCTTGAGATCGCCGGGGAGCTTTTCAATAGAAATTATGTCGCCCTTAGAGACGACAAATTGCTTCCCGCCAGTCTTAATTACGGCCACTTCCATGTGCGTTTACCATAGCATTTTTGCCCTAAAATAACAAGGCGGACTCGAGGTCCGCCTTCAAAACCGTTCATCGTACCGGCTCAACATTCTCCGGCCGACCGACTTTCCAACCCGCACGCTTCAAGAGCGCTCGACCGGGCCTCTTCCCTTCCTTACGGAGCTTTACCGCGTACTGCGCTCGCTGCTTCCTGCGAACGTGCAGATAGTCGAGCGCTGCCTTCGGTAGTCCATGATCCCAAGAGAGGAATATCGGCCTTTTGTGCGATTCTCGACGTGTACAGGCCCAGAAGCGGGCCTTGAGCGGTCGTCCGCGCGTGATATGCATCCACGCGCCGCAGGTCGGGCAGGTCGGCCGATTCAAGACACGCAGTCGTGCTATGCAAGCAGCCCAGAGGAGCGTTTTCAGATATTTCCTGGTGCGCAACATCGGACGCGAGCAGTACTGTTTCATATCCCCTTCCTTGATAAGGACCCATCCGGCATCCTGATCGCGAGCTCGCTCGAGTCGTTCGACGAACGTCGTCCAGACCGCGACCGTAAGACCATTTGCATTGTAGACAAAGCCGACCTCCCTTCCCTCGCGGGGCGAAGGAGGCACTGGGTGCAGCCGTTCAAAATCGTGCCTCGACTCAATTTCATCGAGCCGACGGAATCCGCGCTTCAACAAGCTTCCTTCGAACGCGCGGAACGCGCTCGAAGTTGGTAACATTTTTGCGCCCATCAGACACCTCCGTTGGTTAAAAGAACAGATGGATACTATACCAAAATTATCTCTAAATGCTATACTGACGCTATGACCACGGCAGAAAAAGATAGAAAATTAGGCAACCTCATTGAGCAAAAAATCCTCGAGTTCTTCGGCGACCCCGACGCCGGGCTTGAACTCAAACCGAGTTTCTTAAGAAAGCTTCGTAGAAACATGCGAAAGAACCAGAAACTCACCCCGCTTTCGGTAGTAGCTAAGAGATATGGCGTCCGTTAGGTTGAGTGATAGTGCCCTACAAGATATTGAACGTATTGATCCGGTAATTGCAGAACGCATCATCGCAAAGTTGATGTGGTTTGAGAAAAACTTTGTTGACGTAATGCCTGGTCACCTGCACCACGGTCTGCACGGTCTATACAAACTCCGCATCGGCGACTACCGAGCCGTGTATTCCGTTCGCAACGACATCATCGTCATTGAAGAAGTCGGTCATCGCCGCGACATCTACCGATAAACATGCGCGTGGACACTTAGTGTCCACAACTACATTTATCCTTCCGGTAGCAGCGGCCTGTCCACTTCTTCCAGCTTTAGCTCGATCGATTCGCCCGCAATTCTAACCACATCTTTATCGATGGCTTTAAATGACTTCCCGGAGCTTTCAAAATGCCCAACAGCAGCACTTAACGATTTTCCTAGACTATTATGGTGTGCCTCGTAAGCCTTTAGATGCTTCCCTAATTCTGCAACATTCTTAATTATATCTTTGGCTGTTTCTTGAATTTTCGCACGTTGATTACCAAAAAGAATAGTTTGTAGGTAAACAAGGAACGTGGTCGGTGACGTGATAAATACATTCTTTTTACGTGCGTACTCAAATAAATCCTGAGCATTAACACCAACCCCGACTTCATTATTTAATAAATCCGAAAAAAGACCTTCTGCAGGAATGAACATAAGAGCAAAAGGAATTGTCCCCTCCTCGGGTCGAATATACTTAGAGGTTTGGTCAACTTGTGTTTTTACATCCAGCTTGAAAGCTTTTCGATACTGGTCACGGCGCTGTTCATCCACTTCGTCAATTAAACGAATATAATTATCAAGGGGGAATTTAGCATCTACTGGCACAATTCCATCTCTGGTTGTAATAACAAAATCTACCTTATCTCCATTTTTGAACATGTACTGTGATACATACTGCCCCGGTAAAACATTAGAAAGAATAAGCTCCAGCGACGCTTCGCCAAGATTTCCTCTTTGTTTTTGATTTTTGAGGACTTTCTCTAGGTTACGTAATTGTTCTGCAATTGTGACCACCTGTCTCGTAGACTCTTCATTTCTGGATACCCCCTTAGCCACCTCGAGCAACTGTGAAGATACTCGCTCTTCAATATTTTTTACTAATTGTTGGGATTGAGTAAATTGTGCTCTTAGAGAATCTACTACTTGTTTATTTCCCTCTCCGAGTTTAGAATCGACTACTTCTGAAAGCTTTTGCAGTTGCTGTTGCAAAAGTACCATCCCGGTCCCATCTTCCGGTTTCTCTGTATTCTTCCGGAGTAAGTTTAAAATAATTGCGAACCCTCCAACGAGAACGACGAGAATAAGACCGGCAAGTATCGTGAAAGTATCCATATAGCTGTAGTATACTCTGTCACATGGCTATCCACGAAACATTGAAAAAATCTATTCCTGATGCGTTGCGTGCTCATGATGAGGTGAAGCTACGAACCATACGTTCGCTCGTTACCGCAATGACCAATGAGGTCGTCGCCAAGAAGCGTAAACCCGACGAGTTTCTCACCGATGACGAGGCAACTACTGTCTTGAAGCGCGCGGCGAATCAGAGAAAAGACTCTATTGAACAGTTTGAAAAAGCGGGTCGGAATGACCTGTCTGCACCGGAGAAGTTGGAGCTCGCTATCATCAAGACTTTTCTCCCCCAGACTATGTCGCACGAAGAAATAGAGAAGTTCGCAAGATCTAAAATGGCTGAATTAGATGTTTCTAGTAAAGCCGACGCCGGCAAATTTATCGGCGTACTGATGAAAGAGCTTAAAGGTAAGGCCGATGGCAGCGACGTGAAGGCGATCGTGGATTCGCTTCTTTCATAATTCGTGATATAGTGAACAGCGGTCGTGTTCTAACAAAGGAGCTCAAATGAAAGAAGGCATAGCGGTCTACGAGGTTTCTCCCAAGGGAGGAAAGATGGTTGGCGTGTGGTTGGGGCAGAAAATCTCTGCTCGCCAGCGCCGGCGAATCATGGCTCTTAACCCCGACTTTGCCCCAGGGCACATCGGCGTGCGTGTCAACAAAATGACGAACACTACTACCGTCATGTACCTGGGTCGTATCAAGAGCCCGGAGACCGCTCGGAAAATAGCAGTTGCCCTCAAGCGAGCGGTGTTGGGAATTGCGGGTGCTCAGTCAATGATTCTGAAACTGCCGGACTACCACTCCGTCAGCCGGGCACTCGCGGTGTAGGGCCTTCCCTGCCCCGCCAATCGGCACCTCCCGGTGCCGATTTCATTTTGCTATTTTCATAAAAATCGTGTTTAATAATCGCATGGTCACTACGGAGATCAATCATGGGACTTGAGAAACCAAAGGCCGTGCGCGACGCCAAGTTGCGCGGAGATACTGACGCGCTCTCCAGGATGGGGCGGGAGGGCGCGAAGCGTCGGATTTTGAACGAAGATTTGAGGAATACGCGACGGAAAGAGATTCTCGAAGAACGCGCCGCGGAGTTGTTGAAGACCGAATCAGTTGTAGACGGCGATGTGTTGCCGCCAGAACCCTCAACAGATGTGATATAATAAGAGGTGGTTGTACATGTGAGCATTGGTTCCTCCCCCGCCCATCCTTGGGCGGGCTTTAGCCGGCAGAGCGGATTCCCCTCCCCTCTCGCCGGCTTTTTTTATTTTATTACAGATATTCTAACAAACGATCGTAGTTGATAAAATCAAACAGCTCGTAGCCGTACTGAATCGTGAGTCCAAAGTTATCAGTTGCAAGAAGAAATCCGAGGAGGATTAAGAATATACCACCTACGACAGAAACTGCTTTCAAATACATTGAAATCCTGTCAATGTAAACAGTCGCTTTAGAAACGAGAAATGGGTACAGCCACCATTTATGATAGGATATCAACAGCGCATGGCACGCATCGGAAGAACAAACATTGCGAGAGATTGGGAGGCCAAAGAATGGTGGCTGTCCCCTTTAATTAATTCTTTGAACAATCGACCCCGCGCGGCATGCCGCGCGGGGTTCTTGCTTACCTTCATCTAAAGGGGTTCATCGCCGCCAGTCTCCACAGAAGGCTTCTGCATCGCATTCTCAGAAAATCGAGTGCGAAACAGAGCGCCAGAAAGAGTGCATCCAGCTTGTTGGAGATTGGCGTGTCCTCCTCGCCGTAGCCGTAGTTGAAGTCATTGTCATACTTCTTCATGCCAACAGCGACTCGTGTAAGGTGCCAAACGAGAAGCACCGCCAACACGATGATTACCAGCCACAGCCAGCCGATCTGAATTGTGCTCATCCTATCCTCCCTTTTTTCGGTTGAAAAACGTTAATCCGCCCGGTACTTCTTGTTCCAATAGTTACCCTACCACATATGCGCGGGTTGTAAAAGTCACTCGCTTTTTACAGTAATTTTGTTATAAAAAGACAGCAAGGCCCTATCGTCTAACGGTTAGGACACATCCTTCTCAAGGATGGAACCAGAGTTCGATTCTCTGTAGGGTCACAAAAATAACGAGCACGGGATTATGTGTGACCGATGCGTGCCTGCGGTATTCGCAGGACACTTCTCTGTAGGGTCATGTTTAAGAATGATTTCAGAGCTTCGAGTACAAAAGAGAATTCTACCGCAATCCAAGTACCAACCAGCGTCGTGATGATATACAAGTTTTTCCGTGGCTCCGATTTGAGATATGGTAGAATGAAGGCATGAATACGGTGCCCAAAGCTTATTTTATTTCAGGCGTATCTGGGGTCGGGAAATCGTCGGTAATTAGTCATCTGAAAGAGCTACTACCAACGAACGCGTTTGATATTAGAGACTTTGATGAGAGAGGCGTCCCGGACGGAGGTGGACCGGTGTGGCACGATGCAGAGACTTTGCATTGGTTCGATGTAGCTAAGCAGAACGCCAACGATGGAAAATCGACAATCATAACAGGATTCGCCAATCCAGAAAAACTCTTCCAGATATGCACCGACACTCATCCGCTCGTGGAGCTTATTCTTTTACACGCGAGTGGCGAAACAATACGTAAACGCCTGCTCGGTAGATATCCGAATCTCGAGAGTGTAATGGAAATAGAGAGAGCCGCTGGCACTACCTTACCAAAATTTGTAGAAAACTGTGTGTCGTACGCTCCCAAACTCCGTGAGTTGTGCGAAAAAGCTGGATGTTCAATCATTGATACCAACCACAAGACTCCTAAGGAAATTGCTGAAAAAAATGCAGAACTACTTTGAACGAGTATTTATTCAAAAAAAGGGCACAGAGAAGTTTTGCTTGTCCAGGTCCTGTGCCCACTACAACAGTTTGAGTAACTTCCGCGCCTTTTCTTCGGATGACCGCACATAGGCCTGGTAGTCGGGAATCCTTGTTAGAACTCCTCCGGACAAAACATACATGTAATCGAGCCTGCTTGTATCAAGGAAATACCGGTCGTGTGACACCAGCAAGACTGTCCCCAGTTTCCCACGGCCTAGTTCAGCACCTTATCGTTTAAGGACTTCATCAAGTCCTTTTAGCAATAACGCGTTTTCTTTCTTAGACCTTATCGAAAAACGGATCCAATTCTCACCAACATCCGGCAATTCGCCCCCTCCACGAATAAGAATCCCTTTTTTAGATAAAGAGTGGACAACGTAAGAACTTTTTTGTCCGGTGATAATATGCCCAAAAATAAAGTTTGCATCGGGTTTCAAAACATCCAATCTGCCCTTTAATGTCTTCTCCAATTTTTCGTAGAAATTCCTCCTTTCAACATCATAAAACTTCTGACTTCTCATAGTGAATTCCTTATTTATCAGGAGAGGTTGAAATGCTACACAAGAAAGCGGATGTATCGAATATGGGATATGAATTGATGTTGTGTACGAGGCAATAGTCCTTTCATTGGAGATAATCACACCTAGTCTAATGCCAGGAAGAGCAAAAAACTTTGAAAGAGATGTAATGACATGAAGATTCTTTACCGTCTGTACTTCGTTTGTTAATGTTTGTCTTTTGTAATCTCCCCGGAAAATCAGATACGTTTCGTCTATAATGAATTGTACTTTCGGGTTGTCCTTTACGAGTTTTAACAAATCATCCCTCCCATATAGTTTTGACGTTGGATTGTTAGCATTGCAAATAAAAACAGCATCTCCATCTCTGATATTACGTTGTATTAGCGAGTAATTAGGAGTAAATCCCTGTTCTTCTTTTAGATAGATCTTTTTTATATTTTTTTTACCGCGTTCATTTAAAACAACATACTCCCAAAATGTGGGTACAATCACAACAGCCCTTTTATATGTAAGAAGTTTTGGGATATCAAAAAGAATTTGCGTCGAACCTGAACCGATAGAAACATTCTTTGCGGGAACGCCAAAATAGTTACTTACTAAAGCGATGATATTTGTATTCAAATAATCAGGATATTCTAGAATAATATCCACATTTCTCTTAATAGCGTCCCGAGCTGCTTTTGTCGAGCCAACAGCATTCATGTTTGAAGAGTGATCAGTCATATATCATACACATCTCTTGGAGAATATTTCTTAATGATACGCTCAAGATATTCAATTACAACTCTTCGTTCTTTTTTGTATCCTAAGTACATTTCCCCTTCTTCTTTATTGGGACCCGATAGAAGAGCTTCCACTAGTTCTTTTATTGTTGGTTTAATTTTGTCTTTGATAAGCCCATGAGCAAGTCTCGTTATCGATTTTTCAGCACTTTCTCTAAATGTTGTATACAGTTCCCTGTCTCCAGATATGCACTCATGCGGAGACGTAAGTGCGTTTAAAATAAGCCTCCAACGAATTTCTGGCGACGAAAGAAATTCTTTCTTCTTTTGGACCGCTGGTACTACATACTGTGCTCCATCCTTTATGAAGTAGTGCAGGGCAATTGCATGTTGAATGTCTTCATATGATACTACAAGTTTATTTTCATACGGGACTTCGTCGTCAAGATTTAGACCGTAGCGAATGTGCAAATTAATTAGAAAGTCTCGCACCTTTTCAAAATCTATTACGTCATACTTTTCAAGTGCAACGAATATGTCTATATCGGATGTTTTGGTGTGATGCTCAGATGCATATGAACCATACACACACATGAAATGATCGCTACGCTTGAAACACTGCCAAGAAAAAGAAGAGAGTTCCTGAATCAGTTTTTGTTTTAGACCCATGTTACTTAACGACTTCAATTTTTTTCCCCAATGCTCGTACATACGCAATCATCTCACCCATATCATTGGAAGTTACATTCGGATTGCCACACATAAAACGAAGGGGATATATCAACTTTCCTTTTTCAAATATGCCGCTATCCGGAATACTGAATTGATGCAGATGATATTCACCTTCTTGCAACATTTCCGCGTGTATCGCCTTATTAATGCGATTTACTTCTTCTGCAGTAATATCTTTGCCTCCGGTGTAGAAAAAAGCGACCGAATTGATGTCGACATCGTTCAGAACGGCGAAATCACTGTCTTTCTTTAGCGCATTCGACAAATATACTGCAAGCGCATGCCGTTTAGTAATCAAGTCATCGAGTCCTTTTTTCCCAAAATTCTTCATCATGAACCACAACTTGAGCGATTGCCATGGTTTGCTTCCGAGGAAAGGTGTGATCTGACCGAAAGCAAACTGCTCCTGCATAATAAGGTCCGATCTGCTCATGATTTTCTTCATATTTTTTGGATCCTTGACTAAAAGGGCGCTTAAAGTGTAGGGAGTCAGCATAACCTTATGTGGATCGGCTGAGATACTATCGAATTTCTCCATGCCCTTGATCTTACGCCGTAATTTTTTACTGAAACCGAGACTAAAACCATGGCACGCATCCGCATGTAGCCACACTTTCGGATCTATTCTATGAACGAGATTGGCAATTTTATCAAGGTTATCAACGGTCATTGTTCTGCTATCACCAGCGTACGCAACCAAAGCCATGACTTTGCCTTTATTCCTTTTAAGGGTCTTTTCAAGTTCTTTTAGATTATATCGGAAATCATGCGTCTCGACTTCAAGCAGATTGTTGCCACATCCGATCCACATCTGAGCGCTTTTCACACTATAGTGGCCAATACCTTTAGGAACGATGATCTTGAACGTACTGGGATCGATTACTCCTTTTTCTAGTGTACCAGGCTCTTTGTTTTCTCGTGCAAGCATCATCGCCACCGAATTACTTACCGTGCCTCCGGGCGTGATAATCCCTCCCACACTGAAAATGTCTCTTATCTTTGTCTTCCTATATCCGACAGCTTCTCGCAACCACTGTATAACCGCTATCTCAACAAATGTCGCGGATGGCGCACAAAAAGTCTGATTGATGAGATTTTGTTGCAAAAAATCAGAAAGTATGCTGCCGCCGAGGGCGCCGACTGAATTGCCAGCGTCAGGAAAACCGAGGAATTTCTTGCTGCTAAAGTTCGTGCAATATGGCAAGATATCTTTAACGAATTCATTTAGAACTTTTTCCGCAGTACTACCTTTTTCAGGAAGATCGGCTAGGATTTTATTGATACCTTTTTTTGTCAAATGCTTTTCCGAGACTTTCTCCTGTAATTTGAAATCGACACCTATGTCCAGGATTTTAGAAAAAAGTTTTTTTGCTCTCTTTTTACTTTGGTTGTTGAGAATCATATTCATTCGTTATCTCAATTTCCGTGTGTATAAAAGTGGGATCGAAAAGCGCAATGCGCTTGACGATCCCACAAGTTTCTTCGCATCGAGGAATTCATAATGTGTCCCCCGAAGCGTGGCCCAACTTCGAACGCTGACTTTGGACCTCGGCTTCTTCAATCTTTCGATACAACGGTGACACTCGTCCGATCTTTTGGAGTGCACGGGGCTCAGGATAGCTCCAAACCACGTCTTGTATGTTGCTGTCGAGGAAACCGCAGATCTTCTCGGATGTCTTCGGCAAAAACGGGTTGACAAGAGTTGATAGCGCCCGAATCACCTGGACAAGCACAGCAAGGTCAGTTTCGACTTCTTCTCGTTTTGTAGCATCCTTGATCTTTTGCCAAGGTTCTTTGTTATGCACAAAACGATTGCCATGTTCAGCAACATTCAATATCGCCTTGAAGGCTGCACGGAACTTGTATTCCTCTATTAGCTTCCCGACCTTCGGAAAAGCTTTTTCGGCAAGTTCGAGCAGATCCGTAGAGGCTTTATCGAGCGGAGTGACAAACCGAAGTCCATCTGGGAAATGCTTCTTACTCAGGGTAAGGACCCTGTTCACCAAATTCCCGAACGTTCCGATCAGTTCGCCGTTTACCAGTTGCGCGTACTCAGACCATACGAAGTTCGCATCACTGGTCTCAGGGCCGTTCACGACCAAATAGTACCGGAGCGTTTCAGGATCGAAAGCGGCCAGAAAATCAGGCAGCCACACGGCCCATTCTCGACTCTTGGAGAATTTCTTCCCCTCGAGG
>JBCLFD010000016.1:0-12380 GCA_038912545.1 Minisyncoccia bacterium
ATAAACCGTGCGAACGGCCGCATGCAGATTTTCAATACTCCAGAAGACTACCTTCTTTTTGAACAGTTGCTTGTTGAAGCAAAAGAACTTACTGGTATGCGTATTTTAGCCTATGAAATTATGCCAAACCATTGGCACCTCGCTCTGTATCCTCAAAACAATGGTGAGCTTGCGGAGTTTATGCACAAATTAAGTAACACTCATACGCGCAAAGTTCATGCCAAGACTGGCACAAATGGAAGTGGGCATCTCTATCAAGGTCGCTACAAATCTTTTCTTGTCGATTCTGATAATTATGTACTCGCCGTTATCAAATACATAGAGCGCAATGCCGTGCGAGCTGGCCTCGTGGGTCGTCCTGAGGATTGGCAATGGGGAAGCGCATGGCGACGTGTGCACGGAACAGAAGTGGAGCGC
Organism: Minisyncoccia bacterium; assembly: GCA_038912545.1. Lineage (GTDB taxonomy): Bacteria > Patescibacteriota > Minisyncoccia > Phycocordibacterales > Phycocordibacteraceae > C7867-001. The sequence goes on from JBCLFD010000016.1 coordinate 418, forward strand.
AAGCTTCTCGATTTGTCACCATCACCACTTCCAGATGATTATGTATCGTGGATAAATACTCCCGACAAAGATGACGATATCGCGTCTATTCGTACTTCAGTAAACAAAGGTGTTCCTTATGGAAGAAAGCGGTGGGTGGACGAGATGGTTACTACTCATAAACTAGAATCTACTTTGCGCAACCAAGGTCGTCCAAGAAAGGAAGATATTTAAAAATAATGAAAATAATGGTGGCTGTCCCCTTTAATAGAACTTTGCGATGCGGCGGACGTGACGCGCTTCGCCTGAAAAGACCGTTTCGAGGAACTGTTTGACGACGCGCTTTGCCTCTTCGGCATCTATGAAGCGTGCACCGAGCGCGAGAATGTTCGCGTCGTTGTGTGCGCGGGAGGAGGTGATTATGTCGAGCATCGCGTCGTCCGCGTCCGTCTGTGAGCGTTTTGCGGGGCCGTAATAGACGGCGGCGCGCGCGCCTTTGACGCGATTCGCTACCATCGCCTCGCCCTGGCCGCTCCCGCCTATGATGATGCCACGAGAGTCCGGCTCTCCCGCGACGCGCAGAGCACACGGCGTCATGTAGTCCGGATAGTCGTCCTCCGGCGCGAGCGTCGGCGCGCCCAGATCCTCAACGGCGTATCCGAGCTCGGTGAGGTATGCCGTCAATACGGCTTTAAGTTCAAATCCTGCGTGGTCAGATGCGAAATATATTTTCATTTTTAAAATTTGGAAATTGTTTGGAAATTGTGATTTGGAAATTGGAAATTAAGCTTGTGCGGCCTTTATAACATGTCGCACTAGGCTTTCAGTGTATCCCATCTCGTTGTCGTACCACGTGAGGACTTTCACCAGATTTCCATCCACGACGCGCGTCATACCGAGGTCGGCGATTGAGGCGACCTCTTCGCCCACGATGTCGCTTGAAACTAATTCTTCATCGGTCGTTTTAAAAAGCCCTTCCCAGCGCGGCTCTCTGGCAGCTGCGCGCAGAATCTCATTCACTTCTTCACGCGTAGTCGGTCGTTTGGCAATGAAGGTGATGTCGGCGATAGAGCCGGCGGAGACGGGGACGCGGAGCGCTATGCCGTCAAATTTTCCAACGAGCGCCGGATACGCCTGCGCAACTGCAGTGGCGGCACCAGTTGCAGTCGGCACGATATTCTGCGCGGCGGCACGGCCCTCGCGGACATCCTTCTTGTTCGGCCCGTCAACGATAGATTGGCTCGCGGTGTAGGCGTGCGCCGTGGAGAGTACTGCCTTCTCAATACCGATTGCTTCGTCCAGGATGGCGATAATCGGGCTCGCCGCGTTCGTCGTGCAAGAAGCATTTGAGCTGATGTGGCACGAAGCAAGCCGGTCATCATTGATTCCCATCAAGACCGTCGCGCCGAGCGATTCATCACCCTTCCCTGGAGCAGTAATTACGACGCGGCGCGCGCCCGCATCAATATGTGCCTTCGCTTTTTCGTATTCTGTAAAGAAGCCGGTGGACTCTACCACTACATCAATCTGTAAATCTTTCCACGGCAGTGCAACCGGATCTTTTTCTGAAAAGAATTTCACTTCTTTGCCATCAATCATCAGCACACTGCCTTCTGCCTTCTGCTTACTGCCTACTGCGAATGGCGCTCGCCCATACACCGTGTCGTACTTCAGCAGGTATGCGAGATTCTCTAAGGAGCCGAGATCGTTCACCGCGACGAGTTCAATGCCTCGATTATACGAGAGACGTGCGAACGCCCGACCTATTCTCCCGAAACCATTAATAGCAACGCGAATCATAGAATCCATTGTAACCCATTGTGCCTGATATACTAGGAGCAATGGGACTCATCGTTCCGGCCATTCTGCCCGTATCGCGCAAAGAGCTTGAGCGACGCCTTGCTTTTTTTGCAAACATTCCGTCGGTCGGGCGCATGCAGATTGATGTGGTAGACGGACGTCTCGCGTCGCCCGCCTCGTGGCCGTATAACGCGAAAGGTCCCTCGACTACGCTCGGGATAAACGGGTTGCGCGCGATGCTTGATGAGAATAAGACATTGCCAAAGACCGACCAGATGGAATATGAAATAGACCTGATGTGTTTGGATGCGCTTGATGCAGTTAGCGACTGGCTCGCGCTCGGTGCTACGCGCCTCACATTTCATATTGAAACAGTGGTCAACACACCGCACTTTTTTGAGACCGTGCGCGCTCGGTACGGAGGAGGTAAAGAGTTCGCGCTCGCACCGCTCCTCTCTGTCGGCATCGCGTTGAACATCACGAATACTATCGAGATTCTCGAGCCCTATCTCGCCGACGTTCAGTACGTGCAGTTCATGGGCATCGCGAAGATAGGTCGGCAGGGACAAACGTTTGATACGCGCGTGCTCGCGCAGGTGCGCGACTTCCGCGCGAAGCATCCGGACATCCCCGTGCAAGTAGACGGCGGAGTGACGCTTCAACATGCGAAAAAGCTTCTCGCGCTCGGCGTCAGCAATGTCATAGTCGGCTCGGCTATCCTGGAGGCCAAGGACCCGGTCGCGGCGCTTTCTGCCTTCGAAGCGCTTGAAAGCATGTATGGCGTATGAGAACAGTAGGCAGTAAGCGGTAAGCAGGAGGCAGTGCGTTATACTTAATCCATGGCGTTAACTGATATTGAAATTAAAGAACTCGAGACTCGAGCCGAAATGATACGGGAAACCATCATTACGATGCTGGTAGAAGCGGGGAGCGGGCACACCGCGGGTCCTTTGGGACTTGCGGATATTTTTGCGGCGTTTTATTTTCATATTTTGAAGCACGACCCGAAGAATCCCGATTGGGAAGAGCGCGACCGGTTCGTACATAGCAATGGGCACACGGTGCCGGTGCGCTATGCCGCGATGGCGCACGCGGGATATTTCCCTATTGAGGAATGCCAGACCCTGCGCAAATTCGGCAGTCGGCTTCAGGGGCATCCGGAGCGTCTGCGTCTACCCGGCCTGGAGACGACCTCAGGTCCTTTGGGCGAAGGACTCGGCCAGGCCGCTGGCATGGCGCTCGCCTTCCGTATTCCCTCGACTTCCCTCGACTCCGCTCGGGATAAATCGCTCGGGACAGGGGACCGGCGACGAGTGTACTGCGTGATGAGCGACGGCGAGCAGGAAGAAGGGAGTACCTGGGAAGCGGTGATGTTCGCGGGGAAAAATAAACTTTCAAATCTTACGGCGGTGATGGACCGTAATAATATCCAGATAGATGGGATGACGGAGGACGTTATGCCGCTCGAGCCGCTCGCTGACAAGTACCGTGCGTTCAACTGGCACGTTCTTGAAGTAAACGGCAATGATATTCCGGCTTTTGTTACCGCGGTGGAAGAAGCGAAAGCGATTTACGAAAAACCGACGGTGATTATCGCGCATACGATTCCTGGTAAAGGCGTTCCCGAAATAGAATTTGATTATCATTGGCACGGCAAACCGCCAAACAAGGAAGAAGGGAAACGATTTTTGAAAGAAATTCGCATGATGGCGGGTAAAATCACCGGAGAATACTCATGATTAATCAAAACGCAAAACTCTCAAAAAATATTTTCTCGCCGAAGATAGAGGCGAGGCCGACGCGCGACGGATTCGGCACGGGCGTTATCATCGCGGGGCGCGCCGACGAGCGCGTCGTCGTGCTCTGCGCAGACCTGAAGGAGTCAACCCGCGCCGAACAATTTGAAAAAGAATTTCCCGGGCGATTCGTAGAAATGGGCGTCGCCGAACAGAACATGGCGACGGTCGCCTCGGGAATGTCGGCAGCTGGGAAGATTCCATTTATCACCAGTTACGCCTGCTTTAGTCCGGGGCGCAATTATGAGCATATACGCACGACCATCGCGATTAATCGAGCGAATGTAAAAATTTGCGGTATGCATGCGGGCGTCTCGGTCGGCCCTGACGGCGCGACGCATCAGATGCTGGAGGACATCGGTATGATGCGAATGTTGCCGGGAATGGTTGTGCTCTCGCCCAGCGACGCGCTAGAGGCAGAGAAGGCGACTATCGCCGCCGCGAACTATGACGGGCCGGTCTACCTGCGCTTCGGGCGCGCGCCGACACCGATATTTACCACCGACGAAACACCATTTGAAATAGGGAAGTCACTCATTCTTTTTGATAGCGAAAATCCAGTGGTTGCGCTTATCGCGACGGGTGCGCAGAGCTACACGGCGCTCGTTGCGGCCCGCGCGCTCAAGGAGGGTGGTATTGACTCGGTTGTGCTTCACGTGCCAACGATTAAACCCTTGGACGAAGAGGTCGTCCTAGAGGTGGCGAAGCGCGCGGGTCGCGTCATCACCGTTGAAGAGCATCAGATCGCCGGCGGTTTCGGCAGTGCGATTGCCGAATTCCTTTCAGAACACCATCCGGTCCCTATCAAGCGTCTCGGCATCAAGGACGAATTCGGACAATCAGGCACTCCGGATGAACTGCTGACGCACTACGAACTTGATTCTCTATCGGTCATGAAAGCGGTACACGAAATTATCTTGCCATAATGTATATATGAAAGACCGTATGAACATGTATGTCGCGATACTTCTCGTTACTGTCGCTGGTTCTGGCGCCGCGATGCTTATTCTCAATGTCGCGCTGGACAACAATTTCACGCAACTTCAACAAGAAAACGAATCAACGTATCTGGAACTCAAGCAGTCAATCCTCAATTCGCGAATGGATTAACTAAAGAAATTACATCGGCGTCGCGCGATATTCCGGAGGTGCATTTTTCAAATATTCTTCAAGATGTTCGCGGGTGAGTAACCCCTTTTGAGCTCCAACCTGTTGCACAACCGACATCGCATTGATGGGGCCCCAGAGGAGTGCTTCGGCGAGCGGTTTGCCAAGAGCGAGCGAGGCGACAATTGTTGAGGTGCAAGCGTCGCCCGCGCCCGTTCGTTCAAACGGCGGCTTCGGGTCGGGATACATTGGCACACGTAAAACCTGATTGCCGCCTGTAGTGAGCGAAGTCGAACTATCGGAGCAATACGCGCCTTTCGTCCCGTCAGTGATGAGCACTATTTTTGGCCCGAGTGCATGCAGGCCCTTAATTAATGTTTTGATATCCGCGTCTTTTATTTCAAGAATGCGCTCGGCCTCTTCATAATTGCACGCGATAAGTTCGGTGACGGCGTAGAGCGGTGCCAACTTCTCTTTGCCCATATTAATCTGGAAGGTGCCTGGCTGGAAGGCGAGTTTTGTTTCCGGATGTTGCACAAGCCACGTCGCGAGTTCTAGGTGGAACGCTTCGGAATTTTCACTTGCGGATGAGAGATAGATCCACTTCGGCGCAATAAAGTTTTCAGGCAAGGCATATGGATATGATTCGTGCCGGATAAGTATCGTGCGTTCGGCGCCGTAGGAGAGCACGTAATGATGGTTGGTCGGAATGCCGTCGTGTACTTTAATAAAAGACGTGTCTACGCCTTCGCGCGTAAACGTCTCTAGAATTTTTTTGCCATATTCGTCATTGCCGATGTTTGAAACAAAAGCAGTAGAGAGGCCGAGGCGCACCGCAGAGACCGCCGCATTCGCGGCGTTGCCGACGCCGTACACGAGCGAGGAACTCTCGTACGGAATTTTATCGCCCCAGCTGAGCGAGATAGTGCAGTGCTCACGAGAGACGTCGCAGTGCACCTCCGCGTCCTTCAGCGTAATAAATTCGTCCACTGTCGTGTCGCCTATCGCGATGAAATCCATAGGAATATGTTAGCACGGCTCGCTCCGCTTGCATGCTAAAATTAGTAGATGGCTGATCTTGTTTCGGTAGCGCGTTCCCTCTTCGCGGAGGGTAAAGGGCTTCTCGCGGCGGACGAGAGCGTTGCTACGGTGACGAAACGGCTCGCCAGCTACGGTATCGGGGCGGGTGAGGAGATGCGCCGACAGTATCGCGACTTATTTTTAGGCGCCGATGGAATTGGAAACTATCTTTCAGGTATCATCCTGCACGACGAAACTTTAAAGCAGAAGGGAAACGACGGGAATTATTTTTCTGCCTCGCTTGCGACACGGGGCATCGCTCCGGGAATTAAAGTGGACGAAGGCACGGAGCCCTTTCCTTCAAGCGCGAACGAATTTATTACGAATGGGCTTATTGGTCTCGCGGAACGCCTTGCCGATTATAAAAAGCGCGGTGCGGTCTTCACCAAGTGGCGCGCGGTTATTCGCATTGAAGACGATCACCTGCCAACTCCTGCCGCGATTCTGGAGAACGCGAAACGCCTTGCCAATTATGCGAAGCTGGCACAGGAGGCAAGACTCGTGCCTATTGTGGAGCCCGAAGTTCTGCTTGAGGGAAAGCATTCGCGAGGACGCGCTCGCGCGGTTATTGAAGAGACGCTCGGAACATTGTTTTCAGTACTTGCTGAACAGTCGGTGGATAAGGCGAGTGTCATTTTAAAAACGTCCATGGCGCTTTCGGGGAACGGCACGTCTAAAAAGGATACGCCAGATGAAGTTGCCGAAGATACGATTTCGGCGCTACTCGCGGTCGTGCCGAAGCAGATTGCAGGCATCGTCTTCCTCTCGGGCGGGCAGACGCCGGACCAAGCGACCGACAATTTGAAGGCGATTATACGATGCGCCCGCTCCGCGGGCGCATCGTGGCCCCTCACATTCTCCTACGCTCGCGCACTACAAGAAGAGGCGCTCGCGGTATGGAAAGGTAAGGAAGAAAATGTCGCCCTAGCCCGCGCCGCCTTCCTCGCGCGCCTCGCCAAGGTCTCGTCCGCATTGCACGGCGCGTAGCCAATGTCGGGACGTACGACGTCCCGACATTGGCGGAGGTATTAATATTCGAGAAGATTCGGCTCAATATGTTCAAACACTCTGTCTTCAAGATATTCTCTGATCGACATCTCATACTCGCCCGGCGCATCTTCAAACAAATCCTTTGTGAGAATTGATGGAAAGTTTGGAATGCCACAATAATCGCGATAACTGCTCCACCGATCCTTTCGAAGGTGCTTGAGCGCCGTCTCAATATCTCCGATGTCGCCCTTATCGCGTTCGCGCCATTTTCTGAATCCTTGTAGATCGTCCAATGCATTGAGGTGCACGTAGTGCAGAATGTACAGAAAGTGCGCCTCGCTCCCAATGAGGATTTTCTTTGTTCTGCCTTGGAAGAGCGTGCCGCGACGTCCGTGTCGCTCATTAAAGTAACGTGCGTAACCGCTCATTTTTCGTAAAAAAAGAGTGAGACCGTTTTCAACCCGTTCCGACACAAGTAAGTGAAAATGATTTCGGAGCAATTTCCATCCGTGAATATCTATGATCCGTTCTCGATGTCGGGACGTCGTACGTCCCGACATTTCTGCCATTGTGATGTAGTGGAATTCTGATGCTGGCTCGATGTCATTAAATTCGTACAAATCATGAATGAATCGTGCGCAATCCGCGTCATTCAAAAAAATAGCCCGACCGTCAACCCCTCTGTTAATCAAATGGTACAGCTCCATGTGTAAATCGTAGCACACTCATGTCGGGACGTACGACGTCCCGACATGTTGAATGAATTGCAATTTGTGAGGATTTCGCGTATAGTCGGGCGATATGTTAACGCTTCTCGTGGAGAAAAGAGAGAGCACCGGCGCCAAGACGCCAGTGCTTCGTCGCGCCGGTAAACTGCCTGCAGTGGTCTACGGTCCGCACCAGAAGGCGATATCTATTATGATTGACGGCCGTGTATTTGATAAGGTGCTGAAGCAGGCGGGAGAATCGTCGATTGTACTGCTCTCAGGGCTTGAGCAGGGAGACCTCCCAACACTTATTCACGAAGTGGACCTTGATCCGGTGACGAATCGTCCACGCCATATTGATTTTTATGCAGTTACCAAGGGTGAGAAGGTGGATGTTTCGGTTGAGCTTGAATTCATTGGCGAATCGCCGGCGGTGAAAGCGGGTATGAATATCGTGAAGGTGCTTCACGAGATTGAGGTAGAGGCCGACCCGATGAATCTACCGCAATCCATCACGGTTGACGTGTCCTCGCTCGTGAATGTAGGGGACCAGATCCACGTGCGCGATCTCGTGCTTCCCCACGGCGTTGAACTTATGACCGAACCAGACGAAGTCGTCATCCTCGTGCAGGAAGTTGAGATAGAGAAAGTTGATGAGGCGCCAGCTGATATTTCAACTATTGAAGTTGAAGAGAAGGGTAAAGAGAAAGCGGAAGGCGAAGCCCCGACGCCCGAAGGGGTCGGGGTTCCGACCGAAGCGTCGGGAAAGCCTGCTAAAGGCGGAAAAGAAACGAAGTAATTTTGGTATACTGCAGGAATGCAGAGGGCCCTTGTCATTTTTATATTCAGTTGGTTTTTGTTCACACCGCTCGGTGTGTTTGCGGAAGTGCTCACGCCGGAAGTGCGCGCAATTCTTCAACAGCAGTATGATGCGCTTCAGAAGGAAATCGTAGCGCAACAGCAAATAATTAAGGACACGCAAGCGCAGAAAAGTACGCTCAAGGGCGATGTCACGCTCCTTAATGCAAAGATTAAAGCGGCGCAGGCGCAGATAGATGCCAAAAATATCGCGATTAAGCAGTTGGGTGCGCAGATAGCGCAGAAGAATGTGGTTATCGGACAATTGTCAGACCGCATAGCGCGGGGGAAGGAAGCGCTCGCCTCCATCATGCGGCAGACCCAGATGCTGGATGATTATTCGGCGGTAGACATCGCACTCGGTGCGCAAAGCGTCTCTGATTTTTTTATTGACTTAGATGCCTTCGTTTCTATCAAGGTCGGTATGGCAGCTCTTTTTGCCGATATCCGCGTAGCACAAGCGCAAACAGAAAAGGAAAAAGCCGAATTGGCGGACAGACAGAGTAAAACCGTTGATGCGAAGTACGTCGTGGTGACAGAACAAAAACAGATTACGAGTGATAAAACAGAGAAACAACAGCTCCTCGCGATTGCGAGCAATAACGAGGTTGAATATAAGAAGGTCCTTGCGGACAGGCAGGCGAAGGCGACGATTATCCGCGCGGCACTGTTCCCGCTGCGAGATTCGGCCGCGATTCAGTTCAACGATGCCCTAAATTATGCAAAAGAGGCGCAAACGAGAACTGGTGTCCGCCCCGCGCTTATCCTCGCGGTGCTGACCCAAGAGTCCAACCTCGGGAAAAATGTGGGGCAGTGCTACTTGACTAACGATGTTACGGGCGCGGGAGTGGGAAAGAGCACGGGTACGGCTTTCGCCAAAGTGATGTCGCCGACCCGCGACGTACCTCCCTTTCTTGATCTCGGACTCCGACTCGGCTTTGATCCGCACAAACAAGTCGTCTCGTGCCCTATAGCGAGCGCCGGTGGCTGGGGGGGTGCCATGGGCCCCGCGCAGTTTATCCCCTCTACGTGGAAAATGTACGAAGCGCGTATCGCGTCGGTGAGCGAACACGCGGTGCCGAATCCGTGGTCGGCCGATGATGCCATTGTCGCAATGTCTATTTATCTGGGCGATTTAGGCGCTGGCGCGGGGGGCTACAGCGCCGAGCACACCGCCTCCGCGAAGTATTATGCTGGCGGTGCGTGGCGGACTGCCGCCGGCAGAGGGTATGCCGCCAGCGTGCTCGCGCTCGCCGAGCGTATCCAAGGCGATATTGACTTCCTCTCCAACAATTAACGTGCTAGCATACGTATGATTATACGTATGCTATAGTATACGAATGAAAACAATTGCAACATTCACCAGTACGATTTCTCCCGAGGCAATTGCGTGGGTCGATAAGACCGCGCGTGCAGAGAAGCGGACACGTCGCGCCGTGTTAGAAGAAGCCATCAAGCGCTATCAACGCGACAGTACACGTCACGCTCTCAAAGAGGGATTCGAGCGCGTGGCGCGCGATCCAGACATGCTTGAGCTTGCCGAGTGGGGGATGGATGATTACCACAGTATTCTCTCTCACTCGTAGGATATGAGGCAAGGAGAGATTTGGTATGCCAATCTCGATCCGGCTGAAGGTTCGGAGCAAGGCGGGAAGCGACCAGTCGTTATCGTTTCTGGCGACACGTTGAACGAGACACTTCCGATCGTCATAGTCGTTCCACTGACGTCAAAAATTAAGTCATATCCGACCTGCGTACTCATCAGCCCGAACCGCTCAAATGGCTTGAAGAAAAGTGCGGAAGCCATTCCATTCCAAATCCGTACGATTGCTAAAAAACGACTCACGAAAAAAATCGGTCAAATCACGTCGAGCGAATTACGGGAAGTTATCAAGGGTTTGTTCGTATCGTTGACGCATTAATTGAATTATATTACCGCGGTCAACTCTAATTTGTGCTACACCAGGTGTAGCACATGGATGCGAAAGCTGTGTGGTGCAGTGGGGCTACAGCGCCGAGCACACCGCAACGGCGAAGTATTATGCCAGCGGCGCCTGGCGGACAGCCGCCGGCAGAGGATACGCCAACAGCGTGCTCGCGCTCGCCGAGCGTATCCAAGGCGACATTGACTTCCTCTCAAATAATTAATCGTATATCTCGTGGTCGCCGATTGAAAGTAGGGCGACCTCTTTTTTGAAACGTATTCAAAAATGATTCTCGTTCGGTAGTTTACCAAGAAACTGAAGCATCCTGCAAGCGGCTCATGCAATTTCTGAACCTTCAGAGCAGTGTGATTTTTATCGCTCTACGTTTTTCAAAACTTCTTGTCCAATAAGTTTGCCGAGTTTAATTCCTTCACTTATATCTTGAGGAAAGTGAATTCCGGCATATATTCGTGATTGTACAGACTCTTGGAGCATTCCTTCAAATTTTGAAGTAAGCTTGGGTTCAAAATGGCTCAAAATTGTAACAGCAGCTCCAGAGATTACTGCATGTCCGGATACATATGCAGGAAATGGTGGATCAGGCATAGCTAAGAATAGGGATGAATCGGTCATTGATGGTCGTTCAGTCATGTAGTGATATTTGATTCTCCATGCTTGTATGGTTGCATCATCCATCGCTTGGGTGAGAAGCATTGCCTCATACGCCAATTCATTATCAGTAATCCACGCCCCACTTCTCATGTCATAAAATATATTTACCCAAATACCACATGGTGTTTCTGAACCAAGATTTCCTGCCCACCAATCAATTCTTTCGGACCATCTTGTATTACGCATTTTAATTGCATCTCTCACTGCATTTATTTGTGCGTCATATCCCGTTTCTCCTTTATAAATAGGTCGTGATACTAGATGTAAATAGTCAGTAGTAATAGCCCATGTTTTAAATTGTCCTGCACCGGGAGTGTAAGCAGTGGGTCGTGGTTTCCAACAACCAAATGTACAAACTGTTTCTGGGTATACTTCTTGTTTATCAAAATTATCAGTTTGCATTCTCATAACATATTCTGCCAAAATTTTCTTAGTAATTTCTTTTGGTTTTTGACGTACTAGTTCTATTTTTTTGTATCTCGCTTCAATAAGGTCTTTAAATTGTGGTTTTATTGCTTTGAGTATTTCTTTGGTAGCATATGATGCTTGTCGATGACTGCCCGTAGCAGTAAGTACTTTGTAATAGACGGTTGCTTGAGCTGCATAAAGTCTTCCAGCAGTGGTAGCAATCATACGGTCACTCTTAATTATTTCAGTAGTGAAATCTCCCCATGCACGTGAATACTTTGCGAACACGGTATCCCAAAAGCCGAGTCCAAGAACAAATATTATTAACAAGGTTATTGCTAATTTTTTTCTTTTTAGCAAAAAATATCTCATTCTAAATTAATACAAAAAAATCAATTATGTGGGATTACTTCCATGTATTCTTATCCCAGCCCCATTCAATAAGTTTTGCTTTGAAATTAGGATCAAGTTCACCAAGTGTTTTTAGATTAATATAGTCATTGTAGACGATATCACCAAAGATTGCACGATTTTTTGAGGCATTGCCATAAAATACAGGCATAAATCCTCGAGCGTAGCGTTCTTTGTCTTTATTGGTATAGATAGAGAGAAGTTGTTGAATCTCAGCTTGTTGCGCTTTG
>JBCLFD010000017.1:0-11515 GCA_038912545.1 Minisyncoccia bacterium
ACATACGTTTGATGAGTTGCAAACACCAGTTGCGCCAGACGACGTTGTACATCCCGTTCCGGGGCCATACGCCAAACATATTGCATCTTGTGCGGATGCCACAGGAGCAAGGAAAAATACTAGAGAGACGATGAGCGAGGCGAGAATGAGTTTTTTCATCCCGTTAGAAATAGAACTAACGCGATAACTCAACGAAATATTTTTATTGTCCATTTTTTGTTCGTTATTTCTAACGGGATTCATGCGATTAATACGACGTTGGCGTTCGCGGAGCGACAACGCCCGCGAGACCGAAGGTATTCGCGACAACGTTTACAAGCCCCCAGAGCGATATCATGATGACGAAGCCGATGATGCCCCACCAGATAAGGCGATGTCCCTCTTCAATTGCTTTTTCGTCTCCCCGACTCCAAATGTACTTCTTAAAGACGCCCCAGAGGAAGACGATAAAGGCGAAGGCGAAGAGTACGGGCACCAGCACGCTGTTAATAATGAAGAGTATCGTTGATGCGACTTGGCAGATATTGCTGGCACCGCAGGCGAACATTCCACCACCGGCTCCTGTGCCCCAACCAATTGAGAAACCGGGGCTCGAGTACGAGAAGCCACCCGGGCCCGAAGAAATCGTCGTCTGGGCAGACGCGAACGAAGGAACGGCGAGCAAGGCGAGGACAAAGGCGGGAGCGAGGCGGGCGAGATATTTCATATGTCTATAGTATGACACTTCTATTAACGAGGAGAAATGCCGAGAGTGGATAACAACATATTCACCAGCCCCCAGACCGAGAAGAGTATGGCCATGCCGAGGATGCCCCAGAGAACAAATTTCTTACCCTCTTCTCTCTTCTTCTCATCATCACCTTGAAAAAAGAAATACTTCGCGACGCCCCAGATGAAGAATGCGAAGGCGAGTGCGAAGATGACCGGAACGACGACGGTATTAATCGCGCCGATGATGCCCGTTGAACCACTGCCGATAAAATCTTTAAATGTCATGCCTATTTACCGACCGAGAGCGCCTGTACGGTCGCTTGGATGCCAAACGCAATCGCTTGAGAGCCAAGAAGGATGAGTGCGCCAACGACGGTCCAGAGAAGCGCCTGTCGAGCTGCGGTAATCTTCGCCGGTTCGCCCTGTGCCACCACGAACAAGTACCCAACATAGACGAGCATAAAGATGACCACGATGGTGCCTATTTGGATGACAAAAGCCAGAATTTTATTCAGAAGTTCCATCAAGCCAACACCAGCCCCGAGCGGATTGACGAGGGTGATACCTTGACTCGGAATGTTGGTTGGTCCTGTGCCTGGAGCAGTATTTATTGGCCCGAGGACATTGGGTCTGCAGTAATAAAATCCTGAATCTGGGCTCTGAGCACAGGTACCGTCATTAGTCCTAGTAATCGTGCATGCCGGCCCTGCAGAACTGCAACCACCGCTGTTTTGAGCAACAGCGAAATGAGGAGCGCTAAAAAGTACAAACAGAATGAATGTGGTGGTGAGGAGAGTGCGCATATTATTGAGGGAGGAGCGCAGAGAGCGAGCGCTCGGCGAGCGAGAGCGCAGTTTCAAGTGTCGTTCTGCCACTGGTCACATTATTAATCATACTGGAGAAGACCGCGTCGGTCTGCGCGGGTGCTGGGGATAGCCAGCTCTTCGCGTAAAGCGCTTCTGTGTACGCCACGGCGAGAATAGGGTCAACTGGCGATGTGGCGAGCACGATGAGAGAGACGGGCGCGAGTCCTATTATCTGTGATGCAATGGCTTGTTCGTCAGGATTAGAGAGGATTGTCGCGGCTTGGTAGGCACCAGACGGGTTCGGAGCACCGCGCGAAATCATAAAGGCGTAGACGAGTCCATAGACGGTTTTGAACTGCGCAGTCGCCGGCTGAGGCACTGTCGTTGCGTCAAAGTTTAGATTCGGATTCGCCTGCCGTAAGAAGCGTGCTTCGGAAACGTATCCGAGATAGAGCGCGAGATCGCCCGAGAGGAATGCCTGCTGTGAATCCGGTAAAGACGCATTCCACGTATACGACACTTTAGAGGGGTCGGCGAACTGCGCATAGAAGCGGACTACCGCCTGCCCCGAAGGAACACCGCTTGACGCCACCGAACCGAGGTCGGCTATAAGCATGCCAGTTGAAGAATATCCGGTGATGGGGACATTGGTTTGTAAGAAGAGGGTGGAGAGGATACCGCGTGCATTGCGTACGTTGTCATAGGTGCCAAGCGCAATGAGACCGCGCTTAATCTGGCGTGAATCTGAAAGTTGGGCAACGTTTGGCACGAGGCCGGTCAGCGCCTCCCACGTCGCGGGCGGTCTCGTGATGCCGCTTGAAGAGAGAATGGTACGATTGCTGAAAAGGACAAGCGGGTCAATAAGAAAGGGGACCCCCCAATAACCGCCTCCTGGAGCCGTAAAGATATTTGCGTTCTCGGCGAAAGAGCTCTGGAATGTGCGCGGCGAGAGTGTTGCAGAAGGTATGGGAGTAATAAATTTTGAAAGAGAGAGAAGCTGTTCCTGCGAAGCGAGAACAAGGTCCGGCGACGAGCCCGTCGCAATGGCCGAAGCGAGATCCGAAGGGAGCGTCGCAGGATTCTTTTGTACATACGTTACATTCTTCAGCGTTTGGTTAATCTGCGTTACGGTAGTCAAAGTAGTATCAAACGCCTCCTTCGGGAGCGTGCCCCAGATGACGATGTCCCCGATGGCTCCCCCGCCACTATTATTGCTCGTATAGGTAGAGAAAACGAAGAGGCCGACGAGAGCGCCGAGGCCGAAGATGCCCATCAAGATGCCTTGGAAGAGAGAAATTTTCATCCCGTTAGAGGTAGGAAATCAAAGATTTCCGTACCGTTATTAATGATAATGTTTTCAACGAGTTCATCTCGTTTATTATAACACTGACTATTCCTCGACTCTGACCTCTAACGGGATTCATGGTGCGGTAAAGATAATACCGTAATGATGCGGACCTCCACGAAAGGACTTCATTTTATAAAAACCGCTTTTGATAAAAAGCTCTTCGGCCATGTGTTCGGATACGACGCGCTCCTGCGCGGGACCCATACCGCCGTAACTACCCGCCCAATCCACGACGAGGATTTTCCCGGATGGCTTAATCGTCCTGCGAATCTCGGCAAGAAGCCCTTCGGGCTTATCCAGCTGGAAGAGCGTATTCGCCACGATAATTGCATCAAGTGATGCGCCCTGCAAATGGGTGCCACCCGATTCTTCAACATTACCCCACACAGTTTCAATATTGCGCCGGTGATGTTCAAGCGAATTGAGCTTCAGGTGCTTCAATATGTCATCCTGCACATCAACCGCATAGACCTTGCCTGAAGGGCCCACGGCGACGGAGGCGGCGCGAGCGTAGTGCCCCGAGCCCGCGCCGAAGTCGCCGACCTTCATTCCCTCGCGCAGTGCGAGGTGCTGGACGTTCTCGCGTGGGTCGCTGAAATGTGCACTCATGTACTTATAAAATACCACGCCCCGCACTCTTAGCGCGACGTAATCAACAAGTGTCGTCAGTACCTGTTTACAAGGTTCAACCTTGTAGAAATTTGCGATTATACTGAAAAAATGTCTCGTACATTCACTTTCGCTCCCGGTGAGTATTATCATCTGTACAATCGCGGCACAGAAAAGCGAAACATTTTCACTTCTCGAGCTGGTCGCGATCGATTTCTAGCCCTTCTCTATTTCGCAAATCAAGATGCTCCTGTCGACCTAAAATTACAAGGTTCAACCTTGTTAGAGGCGACCGAGCAACGAGAGGAGTCGCCGCTCATTGAGATTGTTTGTTATTGCTTAATGCCGAATCATTTTCACCTACTGGTACGCGAAATAGAGGATGATGGTATCAGTAAATTCATGCAAAAGCTTACAACTGGATACACTATGTATTTCAATAAACGTTATGAACGCAACGGGGCGCTGTTTCAAGGCAGATTTAAAGCAACACACGTCGATGATGATCGATACTTGCGATATATAATTTCGTACATCCATCTCAACCCTGTGAAGCTCATTGAGCCAAAGTGGAAGGAAGATGGAATTACGAACCGAGCTCATGCTGAACGTTTTCTCGAACAATACACGGATTCGAGTTATCTGGATTATCTAGGCAAAAAGCGACCGGAAGGAATGATTCTTTCAAAAGATGTATTGCCCGAATATTTTGCCTCCGGCACCGATTTTAAATCCTTCGTCACCGAATGGCTTAGCTACAAGCCCGATTGATACAAGGTTCAACCTTGTAAAAGACGCCAGTATTTCGTAGCTGATATTGGGGCGTGTTCCATAGAAAAGATTACAACGCAACCATGGAGGCGATGGAGTCGCCCTCATAGAGCTTCATAATTCGGACGCCTTGGGTCGCGCGGGAGAGTTGGGAGATGCTCGCTGCCGAAGTACGAATGACCTGCCCTTTTTTAGAAACGACAACGATTTCTTCTTCGGCGAGATCGCCGATTAGCACCTTGGCACCGATAATTTCGCCCGTCTTCGGTGTCACCTCCGCCGTCTTAATGCCAGAGCCCCCGCGGCCCTGCACTTTATATTCGCTCATCAAAGTGCGCTTACCGTACCCCTTGCTCATGATGACGAGAAGCGACGCATCTTTGGCGATTGCGGGAATCACTTCTGCCGAAACGACACGGTCGCCCTTCTTCAGGCTCACTCCGCGAACCCCGCCAGCGGTACGTCCCATTAAGCGCACGTCCTCTGCTTCAAAGCGGATGGACTGCCCTTTCGCCGTCACTATTGAAACGGTATCGGTCTCGCCCGCGAGATTCGCGCAGACGAGCGTATCATCCTTTTTCAAATTAATCGCGATGATGCCCGAACGGCGGACGTCAGTGAAGCTCTTCGCTGCCACACGCTTGACCACGCCACAGAGCGTCACGAGCATGACCGACGACGCTTGGAGTGCTGCGCCTTTTGGTACTGCCAAAACGCTCGTTACCGACTCCTCGCCTGCGAGCGGAAGAAAGTTCATAATGCTCTTCCCTTTGGTCGCACGCTTCCCTTCAGGAATTTCGTACATCTTAATCTGGTACACTTTTCCAAAATTGGTGAAGAAGAGCAGGTCGCTGTGCGCCGAAGCGACAAGGAAGTGAGTTACAACATCTTCTTCCTTTGTCGCGATGTCTACGACGCCCACGCCACCACGCTTTTGCTTCTTATATTCGCTCGGATTCGTCCGCTTCACGTACCCGCCTTGGGTGAGCACGAGCACCGACTCTTCGTCCGGTACGAGATCTTCTACCGACATATTCTTCACTCCGCCCTTCACGATTTTCGTCCGGCGATCGTCACCGTATTTCTCTGCGAGTTCTTGAAGCTCGCTCTTCACTACGGCGAGAATCTTTTTGGGAGTAGAAAGAATTTCTTTCAGTGCCTTGATGAGCGCCTGCACTTCCGTGAGCTCGTCCTCAATCTTCTTGCGTTCCAGCCCTGCGAGAGTAGAGAGTCGCATCGCGAGAATCGCCACCGTCTGCCGTTCGGAGAAACCGAATTTCTTGCGGAGTGCGAGGTCGGCAGTCGGTACATCCGCTGATTTCTTGATAATCGCAATAACTTCGTCAATGTGGTCAAGCGCTTTCGCGAGACCGAGTAGGATGTGCTCGCGCTCTTCTGCTTTTTTAAAATCGTATTCGGTACGGCGCTTCACCACCACTCTGCGATGCTCCACGAAATGCTGGAGCATCGCCGACAGAGACAGCATCTCGGGCACACCATCCACAAGCGCGAGCATATTGTAGTGGAAGGCACTCTCCAACTCGGTGTGCTTGTAGAGATTATTCAAAACTGCTTGCGGGTGCGCGGTGCCCTTCAGCTCAACGACAATGCGGACGTCCGGCCTGCCGTTCGCGTCGCCCGCCGACTCGTCACGCAGGTCGCGAATGCCTTCAATCTTTTTATCCGAAACAAGTTCGGCCATACGCACAATGAGTTCGCTCTTGTTAACACGATACGGAATAGAAGTGATGATGATGCGCATCTCTTTTTTCTCATCATCAATGATTTCGGCTTCTCCACGCACTACGACCGGGCCCTTGCCCGTACCATACGCATGCTTAATGTCCGCCTGATTAAATGCAATCCCGCCCATCGGGAAGTCAGGGCCCTTCACGAATTGGAGCAAGTCGTCGGTAGTCGCCTCCGGATTTTCTATCAAGTGAATAGTCGCAGAGACCACTTCGCGGAGGTTGTGCGGGGGAATGTTAGTCGCCATGCCGACTGCGATGCCGAGAGTGCCGTTGAGGAGTAGGTTCGGTAAAGCCGCGGGAAGCACCTGCGGTTCATCGCGCGTCGCGTCATAGTTCGGCGTCCACGAAACGGTGTCCTTCTCAAGGTCGGCAAGAAGCGATTCGCTGATGCGCGACATCTTGGCCTCGGTGTAGCGCATGGCTGCTGGAGAGTCGCCATCAATGCTACCGAAATTACCTTGACCGAGCACGAGCGGGTAGCGGTATGAGAATTCTTGCGCCATCTTCGCCATCGCATCGTAGACGGCGATGTCGCCGTGCGGATGATATTTACCGAGCACATCGCCAACCAGCGCCGCCGACTTGCGGAACCGTGCGCCGGGGACGAGCCCCATCTCCTTCATCGCGTAAAGAATTCTGCGGTGCACGGGCTTCAGCCCGTCGCGCGCGTCCGGTAGGGCGCGCGCGGTAATTACCGACATTGCATAACTGATGTAGGACTGTCGCATCTCGCTCACAATCGACTGGTCAATTACGTTTATGTGTGCCGGTACAATACTCGTTTCTTCGGGTTTTTTTCCGCGTGCCATACGAATTCAGTACGAAAATTTAAAACGGAAGCACTGTACGCTCCAGCTGTTTCGCAGAAGCAGACGATGTTGGAGCATCAATAATCTTAATACTCGCCGGCGCTGATGAATCATTGGATAGCGCGGATACGGCACCGACACCGGCGAGACCTTGACTTGTGTCAACCGCTGTCACGCCCTCGTTTTGATTCTCCAGACCGCGTGTGAGCGAGCTGTCATGAATCAAGAATGCGCCGGTGGCGAGCGAGGTGCCGAGCCAGATAAGGCCGATAATACCAGCGCCGATACCAGCGCCGATATATGCAATCTGCTTGCGCACATGATGCGGTTGCTTCTTCGCATGACTAATGTGGTGGAAGATGGATTGCATATTTTTATTGTGGCGTTATCACCAGTATACTCCCGTCGCGCCCGATTAAATCTTTTTTCTTCAACGTGAGCTTATCAACTTTTTCTACCCCATTTCCTGCTTCTTTCAAAAAAGTTTCAAGACATTTTGGTGCGCCGATACCGCTCCAGTGCATCGGGATGATTATTTTCGGCTCCAGCGCGACCGCAATCTCGTGTGCCATGGCGGGAGACAAAACGCCGTCACCGCCCACCGGCACGAAAAGCACATCCACTTCATCAATGCTCTCGCGCGCCACCGATGAGAGTTCTTTGTCGGCGAGCGCGCCCAAGTGCACGAGTGTCATATCTTCAAGCTCCACGGCATAGATAGTATTGAGATATTCAACCGCTGCGCCCTCCGTAGCTTTAGCGGAGGATGGGTACTTGCTTTTAGAAAGAAAGCCCTGAACCGTAACACCCTGCCGCTCGTATTCGCCAGGACCATTTATCACGAAAGGAATTTTTCCTGCCCTGAGTTTATTCGAAGGGGCGCCGTATGTTACTTCGCTCACGCCATTCATATCCGGATGGTCGCGCGAGACGAGTGCGATGTCCGCGCCGAAGCGCACGGAGGGTAAAGACGCGCCTTTATTGATGGGATCAAAGACGAGCGTCAGGTCGCCGAAAGTTACTTTAAAACACTGCCCGCCGTGGTGAGTTATGACCATAATTTACCTACATTCTAGCATTTTCTCGCATCATTTGCTATAGTGTTTTCATCGTGTGCGGAGAACTAGGAAGTGGCTAACACTCCGACTGTAAACGTCGGAGCACCCTTCTCGAAAATCCGTACCGCTTAATACATATGACCGAAGAGGTTAAGAAAATCGTTTTGAGTACTATTATCGTAGACCCGAGCCACCCGATGGCAGGTTGGGTTGATTCTATCCCAACGCCTCCATCCGCCGGCGACTTGGTTGAGGGTTCTATCATCGCGATTACCCGCGGACGCGTGTATGTAGACCTGCCACCTTTCGGCACCGGCCTCATCTACGGTCGCGAATATTTGAATGCCGCGGACGTCCTGCGCAAGGCGAATATGGGCGACCTGATCAGTGCGAAAGTCGTAGACTCAGCAGGTCGCGAGGGCTACATAGAGCTATCGCTGAAGGAGGCGCGCCAAGCGGCCATCTGGGGCGAAGCCGAATCGGCCATTCTCTCGCAAACCTCATACACGCTCACCGTTGAAGAGGCGAATAAGGGCGGTCTCATAATGAGCTGGCAAGGCATACAAGGATTCTTGCCTGCGTCGCAACTCACGAAAGAGCATTATCCACGCGTACCGGAGGGCGATAAAGACAAGATTCTCGGAGAGCTCATGCTCCTCGTCGGTCATCCGCTCACCGTGCGAATCATCACTGCGGATGCAAAAGAAAATAAGCTCATCTTCTCGGAGCGCACCGGCAACGAGGCCGAAGAGAAGGCATCGCTCATTGATAAGTATCAGGTCGGAGACACGGTAGAGGGCGAGGTCACGGGCGTCGTGGACTTTGGCGTCTTCGTAAAGCTGGAACAGGGCCTTGAAGGCCTCGTACACATTAGCGAATTAGATTGGGGCCTCGTGGAGGATCCGCGCGCACTCTTCAATGTCGGCAATAAAGTAAAAGTGAAAGTCATTGAAATTAAAGAAGGAAAGGTCTCGCTCTCTATCAAGGCGCTCATGGAGAATCCGTGGCACACCGCTGGCGAACGTTATAAGAAAGGTATGGAGGTGCCGGGCGTCGTCATTAAGTACAACAAGCACGGCGCGCTCGCTTCTATCGAAGAAGGTGTCGCCGGGCTGGTGCACGTTTCTGAATTTGAAACGCCTGCCGCACTCCGCGAGACGCTTGAACTGGGGAAAACGTATCCCTTCACCATCTCTCTCTTTGAGCCGAAGGAACAACGTATGACTCTCACCTTCGCCAGAAAGAAGAAATAGTGGTAGGATTAAAGCAGGTTTCGATCTTATTGGAATAACCGAAATTTCTTATGGAAGAAGGTACTGGTTCTAAATCGCCATTCAAACAAGGAGAAGCTGCGATGAAGATTGAAGGGTCGTTGGATGAAAAAGTCCGAAAAGTTACTGAAGGGATTAGAATTCGTACTACACAGTATCTAGAAATCTATGAAGAAAATAGAGCGGGGCCGTGGAAGGTGCTTGATCGTTTGCCTGCAGCTTTGAAACCGCGAGACATTCGCGATGCAGATGCGGCACTTCTCACGCCAGTTTTCGATGAATTGAAACAGTTCCTCTCTCCTTTGGGAGAATCAGTTACCCGCACGAAAGAGGGTGTCCAATTAATCCTAAACAAGCTGGATACACCTTCCTTCCAAGAAAAAATCCGCGAGAGTCTCGCGGCCACGGTGGGATAATCACAAGGAGAAGAAATGCGGCGGCTGGAATAATAACTCCGGCCGTTTCGTATTATCTGGTATTCGCGAACTGGGTGGCGGAGGAGAGGCCCTCGGAGGCGAAGAGGCGCGTGACCTCGGTAGCTTTTTTGAACACTTTTCTTATATTCGCCTCGTCCTGCGGACGCCACTTCCCTATCACATGCTTAATGACTTTCTCTTCGTCTTTTAATTTCTTCGCTTGATTTTTATTACCTGCCGGTGCCACCCCGATGCGAAGGCGCGCGAAGTCTTTCGTCTTGAGCGCGCGCATCACGCTCTCAACGCCTTTGTGTCCACCGCTCCCGCGCCCGAATACCATCTTTATCGTGCCGAGTGGCAAGTCCAAGTCGTCGTGGATGACGAGTAAACTTTTTGCTGCTTTCGGCGACTTAATAAGTGTCGCAATCGCCTTCCCTGAGAGGTTCATCATTGTCTCGGGCAGAATAAGAACCGCATTCTCGCTCGCGACCTTGCCTTTTGCAATTAAAGCATTTGCCGTTTTATTAAAAATAAAATCATCAAACCCTTCCGAACGCGCCAAAAGTTCCACGACGCTCCTGCCAGCGTTGTGCCGCGTCTTTTCGTACTCTTTACCAGGATTCCCTAGCCCTGCGATGACTATACTCATGCGCGCATCATACCAAAAACTTGCGTTGTGAAGTAGTGCGCGTACAATGCGCGCATGTCTGATACTTGGAAGGGTCTCTTGAAGGATCTTTTCACGTTAGCATTGCTCATTGTGCTCGTGGTCATTCCGATCCGCACCTTTATCGTGTCGCCCTTCATAGTAGATGGCGCGTCCATGCACCCGACCTTTGAAAATCTGGACTATCTCATCATTGACGAGATTGTGTATGCCTTCAAAGCGCCCGCGCGCGGTGAGGTAATCATATTCCGCTACCCCGCTAATCCGTCAATTTTCTATATCAAGCGCATTATCGGTCTCCCTGGCGAAACGGTCTCTATCAATCGCGGTGCGGTCACCATCAAAACGATATCCGGCGAAACATTGTCCCTCGCCGAGCCCTACATCGTGAACGAAGATGCGACGTATACCAAGAACACCACTCTCAACGCGGGCGAGTATTTTGTTCTCGGCGACAATCGTCCGAATAGTTCTGACAGCCGTGTGTGGGGGCCTCTGCCACGAAAAGATATTATCGGACGCGTGGATGCGCGACTCTTGCCGATCTCGCATGCGAGCTTTTTCCCGGGAAGTATCTCCTATACCACCACCGCCATATGATGCGCACTGTCATACCGGCTGACGAATTATTGAACAAAGCGCGTTCCATCGGCCAGTATTACGGATTCACGCCGCTCTCCACATTGACTGCCGAAGCGCGCGGGAAAGTGCACATTAAAACGCTCTCTCTCCCACCTGAAGGCATGGATTTTGATCCGATCGCCGAGACGTTTGTGAGCTTCCTCAAACAATTTCGTACCACCGAACACCTCCCTTCGCCACGGCAACCACTTTTTGTCTGGCATACGAACATCGCCAGTGGGCGTCCCGCACCGAAGAAGGCGATCATCCAGTTCCATGCGCTCGGCGCGGACCGCGCAATCGCCGACGCGGTCGTCATACGCGCTCTGCTCGCGCTCGCGCGCGATCTCTATCACGAAGATTTCTCGGTGCGCATTAATTCAATGGGCGACAAAGAGACGCGTGCCCGCTATGCGCGTGAGCTCGGTACGTATTTCAAAAAGCGCGCGACGACCCTGCCTGAAGAATATATTGCGTGCGCCCGGCGAAATGCATTTGAAGCAGCTGAGCTCGTTATCGCACGCGCCTGTGCCGAGGACCTGCCCGCGCCGACCGAACATCTATCGGACGCGAGCCGTAAACGCTTTGAAGATTTGCTTGAATACCTAGAGATGACCGAGACGCCCTACGAACTCGCACGCCACCTTCTCTCGCGTGGAGGCGTCTGGAGCGACGCG
>JBCLFD010000018.1:0-10298 GCA_038912545.1 Minisyncoccia bacterium
CGACTGGATTTCGGTTCAATACGTTTGAAGACAAGTCGGTTGCCTTGGGTATTCGCGAACTGATTGAATGCCGCCTCCAGCTCGCCGAGCATTTGTTCGGCCTTGTGCGCGTCACTGCCGGAGGCGACGAGGCGAATCGTCGCACCAACGATTGGTGATGCAATTTTCTTCTCCACCTGTTCAATATGTGCTTTATTGGCTTCTATCTGACGTGTCTCTGCCTCCTTCGCCTTCACCTCATCCTTCGGCTTGCTCCCGAAAAGCGCCTTGCCGAAGTCCCGCGCCATCTCGCCGAGTGCGGTCTCGGGTGCACTAAATGCGTTTGAATGTTTCTCGCCCTTGCGCAGTGCTTGGAGAATCTTGCGGTAATGCTTCACGTGTCGTTCACTCCTTGGTTCAACAATTATCTGGAGCGCGGCGCCCTCCCCCGCATGTTCTATTTTCGCGAATGCATTCGTAATGGCGTTCAGTGGATCGTAATCAAAGTCACTGTAATCCTTCAGCGGAAGCGCAGGGTTCTCGGCGAAAGTCGCGATTGAAGCGAGCGAGACACCGCCTGCGGCAAAGACGTTGTAGTCGTTCGGCTGGGGCACCATATGCGCGTCCGGATACATCGCGAGCAATTGTTTTTCAAAAAGATTGCGCTTGTCGTTCGGTACCGCGACATAAAATTGGAGTTCGGGACTGTTCGCAGGCACCGCGAGTTCAAGTGCGTATACACTCGGCTCGCCTGGCAATGAATTCTCAACAGACTGCATGCCCGCATACAACTGCTCCATTTGAGAAATTAATTCCTTCAGCGGTCTCTTCTGTCCATCTGGATTCGGGCTCCCAGAGTCCGGCAGTGCTATTTCATACAGTGTCATCTTCAGCGCCTTGAAGCGCGGTGCCTTCTCGTCAGCGCCGGGCGTCGCGAGGCCGACGGCGACGCGCTTCACCAGATAACGATGGAAGTCGTCTGTCACCTGCGGATTATGCAACTTCTCCATCACCGAGAGCGCATTCTTAATTCCTTTCTCTTCCATCGTGCGCTCCAAGCTCATAATCGCCCCCGCGTCATTACCGAGGTCAAGTTCGGCGAGGATGGCATCAACCTCTGTCTTCTGCGTTGCGTCATTCAGACGATACGCGGGTGCCAGAATTTCGGCAGGAGCTTCACCGTGTGCATGAATCGTTTCTGACACAATGCGCGCCCGCTCCGCGGGCGCGACCGTATTCCCGCTTGAGGCAATCTCCTGCTCTTTGCGCGTAATCTGCTCGCGCAAATACGCAAGCTCTTCTTCAGGGGTGGACAATATCGGCGCTGATTCCATCTATTCTAGTATACTGCAAACGAGCCACCTCATTGGGTGGCTCTGTTAAAGTGATTACGCAGTGACGATGAAATGCTTCTCGCAACTGGCGCAGGTATAACGTCGTACCTTCTTCCCATCACTATCGCGGGCAGACCCGCTCGGAAAGTGAGATTCTGTGCTTTTGCATTTCCGGCTAGGACATTGCAATACCTCCATAACATATTTGCCCACCGGCAGAGGTACGTACACCTCTTTGTTTTTTCTTCCCATGATTCTGCTCCTTCTCTAAAATTTCGAATGAACCCATCGTAAATATACCATTACACAGACACTGTTTCAAGCCCTGTCATTTTTGTGCCTACATGCCGATTCCGTCATGTTACGGACGGTTCCAAAAGTGGAAAACCCAGTTAATGATTGTTAGCACGAGCGCGAAGAAAAAGGCGGTCCAGAAGGTCGCGACGCCGAATCCCGGAACAATGAGCGATGCGAGCCAGACAAGAAATGCATTAATCACGAGAGTGAAGAGACCGAGCGTAACGATATTAATCGGTAGAGTGAGCACGATGATAATCGGCTTAATAAGTATGTTGAGCGCTCCGATTACCACTGCCCCAACAATCGCTCCGCCTAAGGTGAGTGTCACCCCCGGGACGATGTATGCGGCGACTACGATCGCAATCGCCGAAATAATCCAATGTAAAAATATTTTCATGCGTTCATACTAACATGTGACTACTCGAAAAGAAGAAGCGCCGCCATGACTCCAATACCGGCAAGCATCCAAACCAGCTGCACTATAAATCGGCGCGTGTTCGGCTCTTTTTGCAATTCTGGAATTAAGTCTGACAGCGCGATGTAAATGAAACTCGCCGCAGTAAGTCCTAACAATGGCGCAAGCGCTTCGGTGAAGCTTTGAGCGAAAACGAGTACCAAGAGCGCTCCGGCGATCGCTGTGAGAGCGGAAAAAAAGTTATACAGCAATGCTTTTTTCCTGCTCCAACCGCCGTGTACGAGTATAGCGAATTGCCCTATTTCTTGAGGGATTTCGTGGAATATAACGGCGGATGCGGTAGCGATGCCGAGCGGAATACTGATTAAAAAGCTCGCCGCAATGGCAACGCCGTCCAGAAAGTTGTGGAGAGCATCGCCAATAATGGTGAGATACACAACCGAATGTATTTCCTCTTTGTGAGAGCCGTGAGAATGATGCCATCTAAGCATACGTTCCAACACCATAAACAACATTATTCCAGCGAGTACATAACTGCCGTTTCGCAGTGCCTCTTCTCCCTCCATGATTTCCGGAAGAATATGAATGAATGCATCACCCAAGAGCGCACCAGCAGAAAAACTGACGAGGTAAAAGAGTATGCGCTGAAGGCGTTCCTGATTCACTCCTAATGCAAATACGCCAATCAAGGACACCGCACTGATGGCACTCACACTCGCAAGCGTATAGATCCAAACTTCCGCCATAGATAATGCTCTTTAACGTCTATTATTTAAGGAGCTGGTCAATCGCAGACTGAAATGTCGGATACGGATACGCACCGAGAATGACTTGTGTACCGATAAGTACCGCAGGGGTCGCATTCACGCCAACTTTTTGCGCTTCATCATTGTCGACTTGCACCATTGCCTTATAAGCAATCTCATTCGCCTTCACGTCTGCCGCGACCTTTGACGCATCAACGCCTGGTATCGTCGCATTGAGCGTATCGATAGAAGCGGCGTCGCCGAAACCTTGGTTCCCTCCTTCATCTTGTGCGGTGTATATCGCGACACGCCAGCTGAAGTACTGGGCAGGATACAGTTTCCATACTGAACGGCCGTATACGGCTGCGGTTACAGAATCTTCGCCCTGAAATGCAAAATCCATAAAGACGACTTTCACTTTGCCGGTATCAACATAGTCCTTCACGATCTGTGGCATGGTTTCAAGTTCAAGCTTTTTACAAAAAATACACTGAAAGTCGCCCCAGACCGCGATAGTTACCGGCGCATTCGTCTGGCCGATAAACGGCGCCCCGGCAATGTTCACGTCTTTAATATCAACCTTCGGCGCCGTTGGCTGACCGCCCGCCGCAGGAGCGGCGGGCGCCGGATTCTGACCATTCCAATAAACTGCGCCCGCTATTAAAAGTCCTGCGACTACGACCGCTGCGGGTAAAAATTTGCTACTTTGTTGATTGGTTTCCATATGCGAGTGATGATACCACATATCTAGACAGGGCTTTTTTTATTTCTACCAAATCTCTCCTATAGGAGAGATTTGATATTTTAATTTATTGATACTGAATATAAATCGGCGCGGGAGTGAGCGAAAGGATTTCTTCTGGAGTGAGCATACCGGTGGATGGCGACTTCAAATCAGCTCTGTAAAACAATTTGAGTCCGGTGAACTGAACCGGCTCGGGAGTGATGACGTGCCTATAGGTCCCCTTCTTCTTCGCTTGTGAGCCCCATCCGTCCATATGCATCACAATCTGTATCTCCGGCAGAGGAGTAATCTTTTTGTAATTTGTGACCATTTTTTCTGTGAAGCGATGTATGACGAGGATTTTCGGTGGCAGGTTATGTTCGCGCACAAGCGTTGCAAGATAATTCGCTGCATAATTGATATCCGCTGCGTCGAAGGTTCCGATAACCGTGCCGGGACGATTTCCGGTTTTCATTGAGAACTCTGGATCAATACCAAGATGTACCTGCGGCATCTTGAGATATTTTTCCAATTGCGGCAGTTCGTGCTCGAGCGTACTTAATCCTACTTGCACATCAAGAAATACAATTCCCTGTACCCGACTCGCAAGCTCAAGTGCGTGGTCTATCTGGTCGTCCGGCATTCGGAGGATATACTTCCCTTCTTTACCTGCAGTGGCCTGCGCGACCACCGCGATGTAGTGAATGGCCGGCACCACAGGAGTTGAAGGATCAGCCGCTGCCCAAAGCGCAGTGGTGCTTGCCAGCTTTGCGAGCATCTCCTCGGGCGAATATTCGCCGAGCACGCCCATTTGTTTGGAATAAAAGTTGCCGTAATACGCGACGATGCGTTTGAATGGCAGGAGCGCACCGACCTCGGGATACACAGTGGCGACGGGCCAGAGTCGACCCGGCACGCTCACGCTCGTGGTCGCGGTAGAAGTCGGAAGAATCGGCGGAGTAGTTGATGCGGTTGAAGTTGCGACCTGCCCCGTTGAATCGGTCTGTTCAACTGGGGTTGAAGTCGCGAGCGATGAGCTTGCGATTTTGAAGTGTGCGAGCGCGAGCATACGCGCGTTGTAATCAACTTTATTCAATACCGGCGGCGGTAGGACCTTCACATTAAACACATAATTTGTTGGAAAGAAATTCGCGAACCATATCAGATAGACAACCGACAATACCAGAACACCTGCTACAATCTTCCACTTCATTCGGATCATGCGTAGATGATACACTGGACAGCACATGACCGCTCTTATTGTGTTCGCCGCGAAGTATCTCATCGCTCTTCCCGTTATCGTTGCCTTTGGTTATCTCTTAATCACAAATCGCAAGCGCGACTACCTCACCTATGCCGTCCTCGTCCTCATCGTGAGTTATGCTATCGGCTTCGCCGCCAGTCAGCTCTACAACAATCCACTGCCGTTCGTGGTTGAAAATGTCGCGCCACTCATCGCGCATGCCGCGAATAACGGCTTTCCATCTGATCATGTCCTCCTCGCGGGAGCGCTCGCTGGAATCGTAACTGCTTTTAATCTACCCCTCGGCATTTTCTTATGGCTTATTGCCCTCCTTGTCGGGGTCGGACGCGTCCTCGCGCTCGTGCATCACCCCATCGATATCATCGCGTCTCTCCTCATCGCTGCCTTTAGTGCCTTCCTTGTCTGGCGCCTGCGCTATCTCTATCAACCGCTTCAACCGACTTCTACCAACAGCGGCACGTGATCTGATACTTCGTCCGGTAGGACTTTAAATTCCTTCACATCAATATCGTTTGAGACGAGAATATAATCCGCATATTTTTCAGGTTTCTTGTAATGCGAGGTGCGCGTTGAGGTGATGTTGTATTCTTTTATTAAATTCCGCATGCCTGCGTGTTCAATGATTGTAAGACTTTCTGTATCGGGCAGTAAATTAAAGTCGCCGCAGAAGATGATTTTTCCCGACCGAGAGCTAATGAATTTAGCAATCTTCTCCGATTGCTCTAGGCGATCGGATGTGTCAATCTTGCCGATTCCTTTTCCGGCCCACAAGCCGTGAAAATTAATGACGATTACCGGCTCGCTCTCCGTTTCAATAGTCACGTATTGAATATTGCGTGCGTGATTCCCCACGTCTCCTTCCGGAACATATTCTTTGTGCTTATGTACGAAAAGTTCGCCTTCTTCTAGAACTTTAAGATTTTTCTTCACGAGCATTAGGAGCCCGTAATTGTCGAGGTGGTGCGGCCTAAAATACGCTTGATGATCCGGCAACGCAGCTGAAATTTCCTGCATGCCGTAAGGCATCACGTCCTTATTACTTGTGACTTTTCCACCCATCTCGGCACCTTCAAGATGGTCATATGGTGCTGACCAGACCTCTTGTAGACAAAAGACATCAATATCAGCGTGCCGCTTGAAGAAATTGAGAAGCCCTTTCTTCCCCGCCCTTCCGCCCCACGTATTCAACGTGATGATTTTCATGTCCTCCGTATTGTACCCGATACCAAAGCAAGTTTCTTTTCTCGCGACCAGCTTTTTATCTCTGCCTCGCGCTTCAGTGCAGCGCTTCTATTCGGCTGCTCTTCGGTGTATACCATTTTGACTGCATCTTTCGCCCGCGTGTAATGCCCGCCAGTGCCAGCTTTATGCTCTTCAAATCGCCGTTTCAAATCAGTCGTTATTCCCGTATAAAGTGATTTATCACCGCATTGGAGGATGTAAACGAAATACATATCTGGGATGACGCGAAAATCACATTTAACTCCAGTACTTCTTATTCTCTGGCAAAGCCAAGTCAATGAAATCAAAAGTAACCCCCAATTTTTTCATTTCCTCGACGGGATTCAAAATTCGTTCAACAGTAATCGGTTTAGTAGGTTCAGAAATGACCACTTCTAAATTACCGAGGCCTTCTTTATAAATAAACTTATCTTTATCAAAATGATAGAGATAACCACCACTCCCATATAAAACTCCCAGACTTTCTTCCAGAGAATGAAAACCTAATATAGTTACCTCCTTCGTATTTTCATACAAACTCACCCCCATGTTGTACTGAACGGTTTTACCATCAATTTCATACGGGACAGGAGTATAGGTGTATGCCAAAGCAATCCATTTGTGCGGAGTTGCGTGGAATGATTCTTCGTCAAAAATTACTTTTCTCTCAGCGTTTTCTCGGACGTTTCTTTTTGGAATTGCATGATCCGCATCAAACTTACGAGGTGAACCGTGATAGACGTTCTTATCCTCAAAATTTTCCATGTCTCAACACGATAACACGGACTGCCCGACAGGAACCGCGATTACGCATTTCTCCTTCGACTCAATACTACCCAGCCTTAACATCCGCCGTAATCATTTTTATAATCTCGGGGAATCTAGGTACGGTGAAATGTCCTCCTTTACTCTTGTAGACGATGATATGGGCTTTCTTCAATTTCTTCCTGTATTTCTCGGCATGAGCGGGAGGCACAATGTCATCGTCTTTAGAAAAGAGGATGTGGAGATTTTTACAATTTTTCTCGAGCAATGAGAGGTCATCCTTTAGCCTAAAGCCGCCTACCAGATCCTCGGTGGAGAGACTATTATCAAAAGGCGCGCAGACCAAATACACAGATAAGGCTTTTTTAGGTAGTTTATGTTCCGATAGATACTGCGCGAGAAAGATACCGCCTAGAGAGGAACCAATCAAGATAGAATTTTTCTTAAGAAGTGGTATGTATCGTTCAAAAGATAATTTCCAGTCTCTATATTTCGCATTGTCATGGAGAGGCATGCGAGGCCTAATAATCTCAAATTTCTTTTGTAGCTTTTCTTCAAGATCGGCTTCCCAGTAGGGTCTCTTTTTCGTAGAAACTTTTCTCGTCTTTAGATAATGAACGTAATCCTTATCATTCTTAAAAGTCATTCCACCATGCACCATCAATATCTGGCTTTTGTTCATAAAACCTATTCTACCTTAATTTTCTGGACGTTTGGTACGACGTTGGGACCTTTTTTGACTAAATATCCCGAATAATCCTAGCGACTTCAATTCCGACCTCTTCAGGGGTCTTTCCATCAGTGTCAACAATAGGAGCTTTAGTCTGCTCAAAAATGCTACGTAATTTAGGTGCAAAGGAGATATTATTTTTGACGAACGCATCGAGCGAGGTGCCAGACGCCCTGTTTATCTCCTTTACACTTTCCGGGGTCGGGTACCTTCCTATCAACCTATCGCGAATAGTGTCGCCAGATGCGTGAAGCAAAATTAACTGGGCTTGTACATCCTTCCCCGTATGTACTTCAATGAATCGTTCCGGGTGAGCAAAGCCACAAATTACAGTCGACATTCCGTGTTTAGCGTTTTCGTTAGCGACATCGATCCAGTATCTTGTTTCGCTAGCCAGCCACGCAGCACCACCGCCATCCGGGACTCCTCTCTCATCCAAATCACGGACATCGTATGTTTGGATGGGAAGTATTTTTTTAAGTTGGGCTAGTGTCGAAGTCTTTCCAACGCCGCTGACTCCCGAGACTAAATAGATTTTAGAAGTGTTTTTCATGTCGCAATTTTACCTTAATGAGCTGCCCGACAGGGATTCGAACCCCAATTAACGGCTTCAAAGGCCGCTGTCCTACCATTAGACGATCGGGCAATATGAGCACTTTAGCATTTCTTACTTCAAATTGCAGACCGATTTGAGCGCAGCAAGGTCGGACGCGGTGGGGATTAGATTACCGCTCTCATTTTTCTCGAACATGATGGATTTCGGATTGTCATTATGGTCAAGACCGATAGCGTGTCCGAATTCGTGCGCAAGAACGCGTCTGAGCTGTACGCTGCCGGTGAACTGGAAGATGCTGATTCTCTCGCCAGTGGCGTCGCTAGAGTACTGTCCTGCTTCAAAGGTACGACCCGCAGTCCGATTGTACTCTTCTACCGTCGCATTAAATGTGGCAACGCTCGCATTAAACAATGCGACTTGCTGATTGAGAGAGTTCGCGAGAGTGTTGAGAGACTCGCGCTCCGCAGAGAGCATCGCCGCCTCTTTTCGTGTGGCGCCTCCACGAGCATTTACCGCGCTTACCTCTTGGTTATACGCAGTCTGCATGGCGGTATATTGGGCTTGAAGAGTATCAAGTGTTGCGCGTGCCGCCTCTTCTTCCTCTTGTTGACGAAGAATTTTCCTACCGAGTTGTGCATTAGCCTCACGCTCGTCATATATCAAATTGATTTTCAAATCTGAATTTGGATCGTATACGAGGACGGTCTTCCCTGCCGCTTTATTCCAAATTTCCGCCGCATTCTTCGCTTCAGCGATGAGGGCGTTTCTCGTGATGCCAAATCGCGTATCGACGGCGCCAATGGCGTACGAGATAGGCTGCGCACAAGGTCGTGTCTGTTGATACGTCTGATAGGTGTAGCCACTGGCTACCGCTACAACAATCAGAACAACGAGATATTTGAGTGCGTCGCGCATTATTCTGGGAAGAGTTCGAGGACGGCGAGCTCCAAGGGGAGCGCCGGGATGGGCGCATAACGGATGCGCTCGGCTGCGGTAAGGAATGCGAGCAATGTCGCGTGCGTTATGTTGGACGTCGTACGTCCCACATTTGGCTTGGTGAATGCTTCGAGCTCCGCGAATTCATCTGCCCCGTGCTCGCGCGCGAGTTCCTCGCGCAGGTCAGGCGCATAGCGGATAAGGAGCGTAGTACGGAGCGCCTCGAGCGTGAGCTCTAAGAAGAGCTTCATATCGGCGCTCGCGTTTGTCGCTTTCTCTATCGCGGTGAGTGCTGCTCCGCGCTCGCCTCGAGCGAGCGCGTTGATGAGCGCGTGCACCTGTTCACGCTTCGGTGCGCCGGTCGCTTTCTCTACTTCTTCCCGCGAAAGTTTTTTATCACTTGAAGCGGCAAATACTTTTTGAAGCACTGAAAGCGCATCGCGATACGAGCCGTCGGCAAGCATCGAGATCAAGTCGGCGGCATCCGGCGCAATGACGCACCCTTCTTCCTTTGCGACATGCGACACAAATGTAGAGAGACCTTTACGCGTCGGCTTCTTAAATTCAAATACTTGACAACGCGATTGTACGGTCTCGGGAACTTTCTCAAGTTCTGTTGTCGCCATGATAAAGACCGCGTACGCCGGTGGTTCTTCAAGCGTTTTGAGAAA
Organism: Minisyncoccia bacterium; assembly: GCA_038912545.1. Taxonomy (GTDB): domain Bacteria; phylum Patescibacteriota; class Minisyncoccia; order Phycocordibacterales; family Phycocordibacteraceae; genus C7867-001. The sequence goes on from JBCLFD010000018.1 coordinate 9,642, forward strand.
TGCGTTCCACGCCGACTTAGAGAGCATATGCACTTCGTCCAGAATGTAGACCTTATAAGGTGACTGAAATGGAAGTGTGTAAACGCCCTCGGTCAGTGCGCGAATGTCCTCAACGCTGTTATTGCTCGCGGCATCTATTTCATAAAGATCGCGTTCGTTACAGCCAATCTCGCGCGCGAAGATGCGCGCGACACTCGTCTTCCCGAGCCCGCGGCTGCCGGCGAAGAGGTACGCGTGCCCGATTTTCTTCGCGCTCGCCGCTTCTTCAAGTGGCTTCGTCACCTGTTCTTGCCCGATGACATCCTTAAACGTCTTCGGTCGGTATTCTCTATAGAGTGACTGGTGCGCCATGATATTACGAGTATAACAAAATTACGTCTTGATGATTTTTTCGAGTTCGGAGGCGGTGTTGGCTTCCATGAGACGTGCACGGAGGTCGGCGGCGCCGTCGAAGCCGGTGACGAATGCTTTGATGTGCTTTTTGAGGATTGCAAAATGCTTTTGGGGCGAGAGTTTTTCAAAATCGTGCGCAAGCGCGACGAGCGCCGCGAGCTTTTCATCCAGCCCATGTTCCCCAAGGTTCAACCTTAAATCCGAATCCTCAAGGTTGAACCTTGTAAGACCGGCGAAGACCCACGGATTTCCGAAGATGCCGCG
>JBCLFD010000019.1:0-6738 GCA_038912545.1 Minisyncoccia bacterium
CGGAGACCAATTTGAGAATGAAGCCGACGTTATGCATTGAACAAATGATGGAGCCAAGCATCTCGCCCGAGCGGATAAGGTGCGCGACGTATGCTTTTGTATATCCCTCAACACCACTGACGGGTGTCTCGGGATCAAGTGGTGAAAAATCTCTGCGATATTTTTCACCCTTTAGATGTATGATGCCCCGCTTCGTATAGATAGAACCGTGACGGCCGATGCGCGTCGGCGCGACGCAGTCAAAAAGGTCCATGCCGTTCGCAATGCCTTCCAAAATGTCACTTGGCTCGCCGATACCAAGGAAATGTTTCGGCAACTCCTCGGGTAATTCTGCAACGGCCGCTTGAAGCGCACCCTGCATATCTTCTTTACTAAATGACCCGCCGATGCCTATGCCATCAAAGCCGAGCGAAGCGATTTCTTTTGCGGACTCCTTGCGCAAGTCTTCAAAGCGACCGCCCTGCACGATACCAAAAAGTGCTTGTTTTTTATTCGCGTCAATATTCTGCCGATGCGCTTTGAGACTTCGTTCTGCCCAGCGATGTGTGCGCTCCATAGCTTCACGTTGATACTCGTACGGCGCGGTCGGTGCAGTACATTCGTCAAAGGCGAAGAACATATCCGCACCGAGGTCGTGCTGAATCTCCACCGAACGTTCCGGCGTAAAACGATGGAGCGAGCCGTCTAAGTGCGAGGTGAAGGTGACGCCCTCGTCATCTATTATTGCCAATTGACCATGTTGACTTGCTACTTCTTTGTCAAATATTGTGAGCGCCTCGCCCTCGACTCCGCTCGGGCCAAAAAACTTGGAAAGTTTTTTGCCGAACGCGGCGCCAAGCGAGAATACTTGGAAACCGCCCGAATCGGTCATCGTTGGTTTATTCCAATTCATAAACTGCGCGAGACCACCCGCGCCCTGCACTATTTTTTCTCCCGGCTGAAGATAGAGATGATAGGTGTTGGCGAGCACGACCTGCGCGCCAAGCGCGGGCAATGCGGAGGGCAAAATGCCCTTCACATTCGCCTTCGTACCCACCGGCACAAATGCTGGCGTTTGTATGACCCCATGTGGCGTGGTGATTGTGCCTGCGCGTGCGCCACTCCGCGCCGCACGTTGTTCTATCTTGAAATCAATCGCACTCATTTGAGCCACTCTAACTCATTTGGAGAACATTTGACAAATCAAAAGAAACGTGTAATATAGAAATAAGGGTATTTCTGGCTCATTCGAGCTAGGACCCAACACGGAAAGAGGTTCTTTTATGTTCACGAAAACGTTTCGAGTGGCCGTGTTGGCGGTTCTGCTCATCGCGGGATGCGCCACACAAGGCGACGCAGTTCGTATCGGCATCACAATGCCGGATGGTGAGAGGGCGACAATCGTCGCTCACAACCAGTCGGTTCCCAACTGGATGCTGGCTCGCGAGTCGCTGGCTCTGAACTTCATCGTGAAAGGCGATGTGTCTGCCAAGCAACTCGCGGCCGTGGCAGAGACCGAACGCGCGTGCCGGATTTACACTGGCACGGTACGACCGAACCAGCTCGTTGCTGTGCTGTCGAGCGGAGTGCTCTACGCCATCGCCGGTGGTATCGGCGTAGGGCTCGCGTCCCAAGCGTACCCGCGTGCCGTCATGAGCGAATATGCTCGCTACGGTGCTACAACCGGTGGCTTTGCTGGAATGGCCAACGGGGTGGTGAATCTCGGTGGGCAAACGTACACCTTCGAGAATTGCGGGGCCGGTGTCCTGTCCCTCTTCCCCGGATACGACGTACGGGTGATTAGGTAGTAAGCCGAAGCAACGATGGGCGCGGAACGATTTTGTTCCGCGCCCATTTTATTTTTATATTCCTTATTGTTATTGACCGCCCTTCACCACCTTAAGCAACTCAACTTCAAAAACGAGTGTGGAGTTTGCCGGAATAATATTCCCGACCGCTTGGTCGCCGTACGCGAGCGATGCAGGGATGACGAGCAAACGCTTCCCTCCAACCTTCATACCGACGATACCTTGGTCCCATCCCTTAATCACCTGCCCTGCCCCGAGATTGAAGGTGAAGCCACTGGTGCCGCGGTTTGCCGAAGCATCAAAAACGGTCCCGTTGGTGAGCGAACCGACATAATTTACCGTCACGCTGTCGCCTGTTGCAGCGACAGCACCAGTACCAAGCGCCTTATCAATCATCTGAAGCTGGGTTACATTTTCAATAGGCATAGTGTTTGAGGCGGTTTGTCCTTGTGTATCGTTTGGTAAGGTTTGCGATTGGTCAACAGCTGCTGTTTGAGGTTGCGGCCGCCCGAAGGGCGAAAGACCAGGGATCACGAAGAACATAACGATAACAACAAGTGCAAGGGCTACGGCGATACCAGTCTGGGTTGGTTTCATATAATAGGATTATACATTATGGTTTTTGGAATTCTTTGAACTTTTGCACTTCGGCGGCGACCGCCGCTTTCGCGATGGTTTCGTGTTCGGGTACCTCGCGATCAAGGAACTCCTTCACCGCCGATGCGTCTCCTGCCTCTGCCAGTTTAGCAAACTCATCACGCTTCGCTTCTGGCATTTTTTCAAGCACCGACACGGTCGCCGCCTTGAGCGCCACCTCACCGAACTGCGATATCAACTGCTGTTGCTCTGCTACGGCTAAATCGCTGATGCCGAGGTCGGTCGCTATCGCCTTTGTTATTTCGTCTTGCATAGGTGGAATCATAGCATTAATATTTAATCAAACTTTTTAATTCATTTGCCGAAGGGCCTTCCATCCATGGACTTTTTGAAAATAGCTTAACCCACCAAGGCTTCTCAACCGGCGCACCGATGGGAATTACCTCCCCTTCGCGAAGACCCCATGGAATTCGTTGCATCCCATCAGAACTCTTTCCGTAAACTACATGGTCTGCATGACCTGGGTCCGAAAAGTAAGAATTTATCCTCTTTATCTCTTCTGCTTGAGTATCGCCGAAGGCGAGAATCTTGCCGTCGGCTCCAAGATAGATATTCGACTTAGTTGTCGACACCTCAATGCCGAATGCATTCGTGCCGGGCTGTGGTATCGATTCTCCTAAGCGTACCGGAGAACCGTCTGATGTTGTTACCACGCTACCATCGCCTGACCGTAGGACTGAATTATCTCGTTCGGGCGGAGCAGTGGATTGTTCGACTGGTGTGACAATCTGCCCGGGAGTCAGGTCAACTCTCGATACGGGTTGTGAGATTGTTTCAGACTGAAGGGGCGCTTCACTGCCAAAATCCATTATTGGCTGCATTTTCGGCGTCGGCCCAATGCTGGTTGGCGCTTCGGACTGTGGATACACTGGCGTTACTTTCGCACCTTCTGGCGCCTTGACCACTTCCCCGAGCTGGATGTTTCCCTCCGCATTGATTGTCATCTGTGAACCGAGGTCAATACGAACGCTCGTACCGTCGGGCTTGAAGAATCCCCGCTCTGAATTGGCAGCGATTTGGTGCACGACCTTATCAATAGTTGCGGCGTCTGCGGCAAGCAATTTATGAATATCGCTGTCCGGAGGGAGATTATGCAGGGTCTGTAAATCGAGGGGCTTTTCCTGCAACTGCTCCCAGAGCCGCTTCGCCATCCATTCGTATCCGCGGCCGGCCGTCGCTCCAACCGAAGGCATCTCGACTTCAACCGCAGGGGCAACGGCTTCGACAGCGGACGGAGGTATCGCCGCTCCAGAAGCAGACTGGTACTCGGGATGTGCTGCTTGCATCGCTTCGTAATTGCTTCCGTAATCGTCTCCAAACCTTTCCTGTCCTGCTGGAACTTCGGGAGCAGCAGGACGCGGTGCCGCCGCCGTTGGTGCTACAGGGTGATGTCCGAAATAACTACCGAGCCATTCTTTGGTGCGACCGACTAGATCATGGTCACTTATTTCTTTTACGGCATACATAATTCCAGCCGTCATACCGGCCGTATACAGAATTGCCTTTGCCATCGCTTTTTCCTTCGCGAAATTACCTCCCTTTTCTAAGCCGCTCTTTTCGAATTTGAGATACATCGTCGCCAAGCCGGCAATACGCTGTGCAGCAATACCCGATAGGAACCCGGCGGCCACTGCCATGTTGACCGGTGCAGACAAACCAGCCCCGAGACCTAGAGCAATACCGATACCGAGCTTTGACTTCCACCCAAGCTTGTTATATTTCTCACCCATCCAACGAAAACCTTTTTCTACTCCTCCAATCTTTTCTAGTTGTGTGTCTAATTCTTCATTGCGCCTGATGAGACCTTCTTCAGAACTCTTGTACCAGTTAAACTTTTCTTTCGCACCGCCAATGAGCTTGCGTAGTTTCTCCTGCCACTCTGCCCGCGTTCCGTCAACGTGTGGGGCTTCAACTTCTATTTGTTTTTGTTTAAAAAGTTTATAGAGTTCTTCCTGTCTTTGTCTCGCGCTGACCGGAGTTCTTTCTGGCTGTACAGGAGGCAGATTGATCTCGTTTGTCAGAGTTTCGATTTCAAGCACAGAATGCAGGTCGAACTCTGGCGCAAGGGGTTTTTTGCCTCTCGGATATTTGCGGAACACGGCCGGGAGAGGTTCTGTCGGTGCGGCCTTCTCCTGTTCGGCTTTTGCTCTTAATAGTTCGAGTTGAGCAACATATTCTGTTTGTTTCTTAAGCGAACCTATTTGCTCAATGATTCTCATTGCCTTCCCTTGCTGACTAGGGTCTGACAAAAGCGCCATAGCCTGTGCGCGTTCTTCTGGAGAAATAATAATTTTCTCTCGCTCAGCTAGAATCTTCGATATCTCTCCCTTATCGGCTAGTAATGCTTTAATGAGTTTGTTCTGCTGCTTCTCCCCCATCGCCTTTTCCTCTGTTTGAAGTTTTTCAGCCTTGTACAGATCGGCTTCCCTCATCAATAATACAAGTTGGTTAGAATATTCTTCTTTCTTTCGGTCATTTTTCTTTGGGTCACCCTGAATAACCCTCTCGATATAGGCTTGTGCTGTTTTTACTTTCTCATCCCTCGTCTCGGGATTCGAAAGAAGGTCCAGGAATTTCTGACGGTCCTCTGGAGTTAAGGGGGCATCACTTTTTGTTGGATCCAAGCGGCCACTTTGGTCCCCCAAGAAGAGTGTCGCCTTGATAAGTCTTGTCTGCTGCCTCTCGTTCGACGCGATGTCCTTTTCGGCAGAGACAGGTTGTACTTTCTTCTTTTTTTCTTCTTGTTCAGCAGCACGTTGTTCGAGATAACTTTCTCTTTTTGAACCTCCCAACTTCTCATACATTTCCAAAACTTCAGCAGGCACATTGTCGCCATAGATTTTTCCCAGCTCCGGCGGAACGACTTTTTCTGCCACAGCTTCCATGGGCGGAGTTTCTGCAGGTTTTGGTTCAACCGGTGGTGTCCCCACTAAAGCTTCTCGCAGTTCTTCCTGCACTCCCCCGACGTGCCCCTTTTTTGCGGGTTCCTTTTTGTTGGGCAGAGAATCGATTCCTTTTTTTGTCATACGTTAGTGCGAAAGATACCGTTCGCGAATCATATTCTCAACTGTAGCACGGTCGCGGCCGTAGGTGAGCGAGGAGAGGTGAATAAGGTCGGCGATTTGCGCTTCATTGCCCTTCGGAGGAGGCGGTATTCTGACATCAAATGGTTTTTGTGGAACGCCCTTCGCGAGTATCTTTAAATACGCGTTGTAATTCTCAATATTCACGAAGTCCAGTGCCGTAAAGACAGGAACGAATTGTTTTGCGAAAAACTCCGCGTCTTCTTGGCCGACGCGGAAGATCGCCATATTCCCGACGTTGCCGAAGACCGCATCGCGAACATTCTCGTCTACTTGTGCGAGGAACTGATGTGCGACCGACAAAGCGAGTTTATACTTACGCGCTTCAGAAAGTATTCCGGGGATAGAATCGGAAGTGATGTTATGGAATTCATCTATATATAAATAGAATGTCGGGAACACAGTCCTTGGGGAATCTGCACGAGAGAGTGCTGCCATAAAGAGCTTGCCGACGACGATAAGACCGAGCAGATTCGCATTCTTCTCTCCGAGCCGACCCTTAGAGAGATTAATGAGCAGAATTTTCTTCGTGTCTATCACTTCGCGGAACTTGAAGGATGATTCCTGCTGGCCGATAATGGGGCGAATGAAGTCGTTTGCCGTGAAGTCGTCAAACTTATTGGTGATGTACGGAACGATATTCTCAAGCGACGATTCCCCGCCCGCCTTGGTCGCTATTTCATTCCAGAACTGGTTTACGACCGGATTCATACTCTTCGCGAGCTTCGCGTCGCGATATTCTTTATTCGCGAGTACGCGCGGGATGTCCAAAATAGTTGAGCCAGTGGAGGGATCCTCCATCACGAGCTGTGTTGCATTGCGGAAGTATTGTTCAAAAGCGGGGCCCATACTCTCGGGCACATCGCCATACAAACTGCGGAATATGGCGAGTAGCTCGTTCACGATAAAGGTCTTCTGCTCCGGCTTCGTGATGTCGTATTCCAAAAAATTGAGTCCGAAGGGTCGCGTGAGGTCTGCTGGATCAAAATAAATCAGGTCTTTATAGCGCTCGGGCGGGATGGCTGCGATAATGTCCAAAATGTCATTGCCGTGCGGGTCAATGAAGCAACAGCCCTCGCCATTTTGAATATCTTGAATGATGAGCGACTTCAACAAGCTCGTCTTACCTGTGCCAGTCTGGCCGATAACATAGAGATGGCGCAGACGGTCTTCAGGAGAGAGGCGTACTTCGGTCACCTGATTACGGTTCG
>JBCLFD010000020.1:0-6391 GCA_038912545.1 Minisyncoccia bacterium
ATTTAAGCGATTAGCCACGCAAGAAATGTTGCCCGACCGACCTGCCGATCAGGCGGGTCCGCGAATGCACATTGCCATCCTACTTGCGCTGTTTTTTGTAACGATTGCGGTTACTACCTACCTTTCCCTGTTCAAGCTCCTTACGGGTCAAGGTGGGCAGGTATATGGCGCCGCATTTACCGATGTGCACGTGATGGTACCTCTCATCTGGCTATCCGTTTTAGCAATTATTGTTGCCTCTTTAGCCGCTCTCTATTGGGGGAAAAGTGGGAAGACCACATTTCTTTTCGGAGCAGTTATTCTTTATTTTCTAGTAGGGCTTGCTTCCAGTATTATTCCGTCTGTTTTTCAAAAATTAATCGTCGCTCCCAACGAACTGGTCAAAGAAACGCCGTTTATCAAACATAATATAGAGGCCACTCGCATGGCGTACGGACTAAATAAAGTGGAAGAGCGGGAGATTGTGGGTGACAAACCGCTTACAGGGAAGGACATTGTCAATAATAATTTGACCATCAAAAATGTTCGTCTCTGGGACAGAGCACCGCTTCTATCAACCTTTTCTCAACTACAGGAGATACGGACTTATTACGAGTTTGCTTCTGTTGATAACGACCGCTATACCATAGACGGCGAAATACGTCAGATTATGCTCTCTCCTCGAGAGCTGTCGTCGGAAAGCTTGCCGAACAAAAACTGGATTAATGAACGGCTTACCTTTACCCACGGATACGGCATTGCCGCAGGGCCAGTCAATCAAGTGACCGCAGAAGGACTCCCCGTTTTATTTGTGAAGGACCTGCCGCCAAAATCGGATGTGAAAGAGCTTTCTATTACTCGTCCTGAAATATATTACGGTGAGCTGGTGAATGATTACGTTTTTGTCAAAACGAAGTCCAAGGAGTTTGATTATCCAAAGGGAGAAGAAAATGTGTATAGCACCTATGAGGGCAGGGGAGGAGTAGAGATAAACTCGCTGACCAAACGCCTTTTATACGCCATACATTTCAGGTCGCTCAATCTGCTTTTATCAAACGATATAACTCGCGAAAGCAGAGTTCTTTACTACCGCAACATCAAGGAACGGATTGCCAAAATCTCCCCTTTTCTCATCTTTGACCGCGACCCCTACGCGGTTGTTGCCGATGGAAAAATTTACTGGATTGCCGATGCGTATACCACCAGTGATCGCTATCCGTATTCACAGCCTCTGTCACTCAATGGCGGTAAGGTCAACTATATACGGAACTCGGTAAAAGCGGTTATTGACGCGTATGACGGATCAGTTACTTTGTATCTCGCAGACGCGGAAGATCCTATTATTCGCACCTATGCAAAAATCTTTCCCAAGACCTTCCGTCCGCTTTCGGAAATGCCGAAAAATTTAGCTAGTCATCTACGATACCCTGAAGATATATTTACTCTTCAGACCGCCATCTACTCGACCTATCACATGGATGACCCCCAGATTTTTTATAACAAGGAAGATCAGTGGGAAATACCAGCCATTGCGGTTGAAGGAGAACAAAACACCACCGGCCCCTCGACTGCGCTCGGGACAAGCAGAATTCCAGCTATGACTCCACGACATATGATCATGAAACTTCCGGGCGAGAAAAAAGAGGAGTATATTCTTATGTTGCCTTTCACTCCGCGCGCCAAAGATAATCTCTCCGCTTGGATGGTTGCCAGAAATGATTGGGCAAACTACGGCAAACTTTCGGTATATCGCTTTCCAAAACAAAAACTTATCTTTGGTCCGAAGCAGGTCATAGGCCGAATCAATCAGGACGCAGACATTAGCCGTCAGATTTCATTGTGGGACCAGGGAGGGTCACAAGTCATTCAGGGGTCACTTCTCGTTATCCCGATTGAAGAATCTCTTATCTATGTACGCCCGCTCTATCTAAAGGCGGATGCGGGTAAGATTCCAGAACTAAAACGAGTTATCGTGGCATACGAAAACAGAGTGGCTATGGAAGAAACGCTTGAAGCAGGACTTGCCCGAATTTTTGGCTCATCCTCTGCGCCACAGATAATTTCTACCCGATCAACAAATATGGGAGAGCTTGGGGCACAGGCAAACCAAGCCTATGAGGCGGCTCTCCGCGCCCAACGAGAGGGCGATTGGGGAAGGTACGGAGCGGAGATAAAGAGATTAGGTGAGATTTTGAACAGGATCCAAAGATAACATCCTAAAAAATAGAGGCCAGCCCAGCCACTAGTCGTAGTTTGTTTAGTATGGTCTACTTACTGGAGTGTTTCAAGCGTACTCGATACACTACCCCTTTCATTCTTTATGAATGCTAGTAATAACCTCGTAACGGCAATAGTCCCGGCATACAACGAAAGACCACGTATAGGCGGCGTGCTTTCGGCTCTTCTTCGCGCTCGACTTATCTCGGAAATTATTGTTGTTGATGATGGCTCATCCGACGGAACGGCTGATTTTGTTAAAAAAATATTTCCATCCGTGAAGTGTTTGACGAATGAGATAAATCGAGGTAAGGCGTTTAGTATGAATCGAGGCGTAGAGGAATCATCTGGTGGCATAATTTTTTTCTGCGATGCGGATTTGACCGGTCTTGATTCCGAAACGGTTGATGCCCTTGTTCTTCCGGTTATTGAGAATACATACGATATGTACATTGGTATTCGGAATAACAAGATGCAGAAATCATTTCTTCCTTTCGCGCTTAATTCAGGCGAGCGCGTCATTCGAAAAGAACTTTGGGAAAAACTTCCAGATTTCTATAAACACAGATTTCGCGTTGAAGTAGGGTTGAATTATATGGTGCGCCATTGCATGAAAAAGGGAATATGTTATGCAGTCATGCCGTATTATCAGACATTGAAAGAAAAAAAATATGGTTTTTGGGAGGGTCAACGCCAGCGTTTCGGTATGAATGTTGATGTATCAATAGCGTGGCTTCGCGCGGTTTACGATTTTTGGTTTCTTGGGCATATGGTTAGGAAAAATGATAGATTACACTAATGATTGATTCTATTGAATGGCTACGCATACTTATTCTTGATTACCCGTCGCTCCAGTATCTCGCGCTCTTTTTTGGGCCGTTGATTGGCGGGGAATTTGTCATCATTGCATTTGCGTTTCTTTCCGCTCAAGGTGTCATATCTTTGCTTCTTCTTGTGATACTTAGCTTTCTTGCGGTATTTTTCGCTGATGCCGCATGGTTTTTTCTTGGTAGGACTGCTGTCGCCCAGAGGATAATTTCACATCGCCATATTAGTCCAACAGCAATGATTATCTTTGAAGCGGTGCGACGTGCAAGTAGAGGAAACCATTTCATTGCGCTTGTCCTCGCCAAACTTATGCCCGGTACGCGAATTCTGATGATTCTGTATATGAGCAAAACGGACCTCGCGTTTAACAAGTTTGTCATCTATAATGCAGTCGCGATTCTCCTTTGGCTACTCGTTGTTATTCCAATCGGCCTTATTTCAGGGGCAGGGTTCACTTATCTTGCAGAGATATTTAAGAGTTTATATGTATCTGTGGGATTTGTGTTTTTGATCGTAATTATAATAATAGTAATTCACTTATGGCTCAAAAAACAATTCACCCGCTCGCGGAACCAATAATACTAAAAGGCACAAAAGAAGAAGCATTTCTCCTGATACACGGGTATACGGGAAGCCCGACTGATTTTAATGGACTCCCAGAATTTCTTCACAAACAGTACGGCGTATCAGTGTCCATTCCTCTACTTCCAGGCCATGGAACGAGAGTTGAAGATCTGCGAGGGATTACAAAGGACGACTTTATACAAGTCGCCGAAGTGGTGCTTAAAGATTTACTCGCAAAGCATAGCAAGGTCATAGTAGGCGGGCACAGTTTTGGGGGACAAGTAGCGCTTCATCTGGCGGCGCGTTATCCAGTGTCAGGCGTCTTTGTGAGCGCCATGCCGTACAAGCTTCGTTTCCCATTTTCTGTTCGTTGGCTGTATTACATATTGATTGTAAAAGAATTTTGGACAAAGTGGATTTCCGAAAGAGAACAGCTCGAAAGAATCAAGGACTTTTCGTATGTTGCTATGCCTATTTATGGCTTCCGACTTCTGCATGATATGAATAAAGAATTACAAAATTCCCTTTCCAATATAAAAAGTCCGCTTTTATCCATTTATCTTTTAGGGGATGCAATAGCTCATCCAAACAGCGGAGACATTGTCTCGTCGCTCGTTAATTCTCACACAAAAAAAACACTCATATTTAATTGTCTCGGACACAGCGTATTTTATGCAGATGACGCCCCTCAAATTTATTGTGAGATTGCCGACTTTTTCAAAATCGGAAGAAATGGGGTCAGCCACCATCTGCTATAATCCCTCTATATGCAGAGCGAAAAGCTTCGGCTGTATTTCTTCCTCATCCTCCTCGTTGGAGCTATTACCCTGACCGCTCTGGTATTCGCTCCATTTCTGAAGCCACTCGCGCTTGCCGCGGTATTCGCCGTAATACTCCAAGGGCTGTATAGGAATATCTCTAAACTATTTGGTAATTATCCGAGTGTCGCCGCGTTCGCCACCGTCATTATAAGTGTGTTCCTCATTCTTCTCCCGCTCTCGCTTGTCGGCGTGTTGGTTGGGAAGGAAGCAGGCAATCTGTATTCCTCCCTTGATGCAGGGAACGGACAAAGCGTGGTTGCACAATTATTCCTCCGTGCGGACCATTCCTTCGGCGGTATCGTACCGGGACTTACAGAATTTTCCAATAACGCCTCGACGAATATCGACACCTATACAAAAGAAGCATTGCAGTGGATTGTGGGGAATGCGGGAATGATTTTTTCAAGTATCTCTTCACTCCTCCTCTCGTTTTTCATCTTCTTAATCGCACTCTATTATCTCCTGCGAGACGGGAAGCGCGTGCGAGAAATACTTATTACGCTCTCTCCCTTGAGTGACCGAGAAGACGAGGGAGTTCTCCTGCGTCTTGAACGTGCCGTAAACTCGGTTATACGAGGCAACCTCGTCATTGCACTCATACAGGGAGTGCTTACCATGATAGGCTTCACGATTTTCGGCGTGCCGCACGCGATACTCTGGGGGACCGTGGCGGCAGTCGCTGCACTCATCCCCGGTATCGGGACGGCGCTCGTCTTCATCCCCACAGTCGCGATTCTCTTCTTCCTCGGGGCGACAGTGCCGGCGTTCGGGCTCCTGGCGTGGGGCATCCTCGCGGTCGGACTCATTGATAACATTCTCGGCCCCAAGCTTATCGGGAAGGGAATGCAGATCCATCCGCTCCTCGTTCTTCTGTCGGTCATCGGCGGACTTATGTTCTTCGGTCCGGTAGGCATCTTCCTGGGGCCCCTGTCACTCTCCTTCCTTTTTGCACTCCTCTCTATCTATACGGACGACGCGCGGACGGTTTAAAGCCCTAATGAGGTAAGAAAAGTAGCGAGCTCGTCGCCTTGGTTCGAATCCATATCCAGCAGTCGATCTCTTTTAGGTGCTAAAATATAGAACATGGAAACTGCGTATCAGCCAAAAATCCTTTCTTCGGTCACAGTACGTCCATACTTCCAAAAGGGTGATTTTGTGCTCTATAACAGCGACTCGGTCGGATTTTTAAGCACATTGCCGGAAAATTCGATTGATATGATCTTCGCTGATCCGCCGTACAACCTTTCCAATGGGGGTTTTACAGTTCACGCAGGGCGCATGGTCAGCGTCAACAAGGGAATATGGGACATCAGCAAGGGTTTTGAAGACGACTATGCTTTTCATTATCACTGGCTCGAAGCGTGCAGACGAGTATTGAAGCCAGAAGGGACGCTTTGGGTAAGCGGCACATATCATTCAATATACCAATGCGGTCATGCGCTTCAATCGCTTGGCTATCACATTCTCAATGATATTTCTTGGTTCAAGCCAAATGCTTCGCCTAATCTAAGTTGTCGTTTCTTTACCGCAAGCCATGAGACGATTATCTGGGCGCGAAAAGATAAGAAAGCAAAACACATGTTCAACTATGATCTGATGAAAGGGGGAGAATGGCCGGAAGATCAGTTAAAGAAGCCAGGGCTACAAATGCGATCGGTATGGTCAATGGGTACGCCCCGACCCGATGAAAAGAAGTACGGTAAGCACCCGACACAAAAACCGCTCGACTTGCTCAAGCGCATTGTGCTCTCAAGCACCAAGAAAGGCGATATAGTTCTTGATCCTTTTACAGGGAGCTCAACCACCGGCATTGCCGCGATGATGCACGGAAGAAAGTTTATCGGAATTGACCTAGAGAAGAAGTACCTTGATCTTTCAGTTAAAAGGTTTGCCGACCTTAAGACCAGAGTATGAAAATCATCACTCGCACGATAGCAATAAAAAATCTGAAGAAATACGTGGATAAAGATTTGCGCGCTTTA
>JBCLFD010000021.1:0-5757 GCA_038912545.1 Minisyncoccia bacterium
AGGCGAGTTAGTCGGTGAAGAACTTGAGGAGGCTCGAGCCCATTGATTGTAGTAAGTCAATCAAGCCTGCATACACGCTCGCGAGATTGCGCCCGCCGGGAGCGAGGACCTGCCCGCCGCCACCTTGCCCACCGCCACCAGCGACGCTATGCACATTTACCTGTATCGCGTCCACCCGCACTGTGTTGTTAGAGGGTTGAGCAACAAGACGGATTTTGAAATTCGCATTAGAGAACTCGGTCGGCGACCAGGTGCGTCCCCAGGTGTTGGAGGCGCCACCAAGCGTTATCACCGCGTCTGAAGTTGTAAGTGTCGGCGAAGTCTGCACTGTAGTGGTGGAGGTACCGCCATCCCACGAGAGCGCGACTGAGACCGTGCCGGCGGCCATCGTTCCCGAGAGCTCCAGCTTGACTGAAATGCCGTTGATTGTGTTAGTCCCAGGGATGGAGAAGCCGAATCCACCGTAATCTTGTCTGAGCCGCGAGGTCGCGGTGCTAGCGTAGGCACCGTCGGAGGCGAAGCCATTGTCTGGTGTCGTCCACTGGTTGAAGGTGCCGCCACTAGTGGTGGGAGCGAAGAAGTCAGGTTCGCTTTCGATGGTCTCTCCGCCCTCCATCGGGGCAGTGGTGGTTTTGATCTTGATGATCCCGCCGCCGCCCTGCCCGCCGCCGCTCTGAATGCCCTGTCCCGTCGGCGTACCGCCACCGGTCGCCGTACCTCCGTGCGGAATCTTGATGTGCTTGACAATGGTAAGTGCCACACTTGAGACGGGTGTGGTGACGAGAAGTGAGGTGAGCCCGCTACTCGTCACGTTTGACGGGATGAGCGCCAGCGCGATGCTATCGCCGAATTCAACATTCGCCACGTTAGCCCGCAGGAGATAGTCGCGCGTGGTGGTCACGGTAAACGCTGAAGAGAAGGTAATAGTGCCGGTCTCTCCCGAGATAGAGACGGCTCCGACTCCCCCCACTTGGGTGTCGCCCGCGTCAACGGCCTTGTTGCTGTTGTAGTCAATAAAGAGAGCTGCGTTCGTAATGTTTCCGGAGGAAACTCCTTTAACCAAGCTCAAGGTGAGTGGGAGATTGGTAACTCTCATATTCTCGCCACCCGCGAGCGTGAGGCGGAAGGCATACAGGAGGGAGTTGGGGAAACTTGACTCGCCGAAGTCTATAGCGTTGGTCACCTGCGCCGCGGCGTGCTCGGCGCCGGTTACCGTACCCTTAATCGTAACAGTCTTGCTGTTATTAGCGTCGCCGGTCTGGTCGCTCGCTCCGCCGGTGAAGATCTTCAAGCCCGAGAGCGGCGCGCTCGCCACGGTGAAGTCTTTGAAGGAGAGGTCGGAGATGGTGAGGGTGTCAAGACTTGAGAAGTTGGTGCCCACAGGGATGACGAGCACACTACCCCCGCCCTCATAAGAGACTGGGAGAGACACCTTGCCGCTGGCGGTACCGCCGAAGGTCGCCGTGGTGTCGGCCGTGTCCCAGAGCATGAAGGTCGTGGAAGTGGCGATAGCGATGCGCAGAGCGTTGGCGGCGGTGATGCTTGGTGTGGCGGCATCGGTGATGGTGAGTTGTGAAATAAGAGTGGAGGAGTCGCCGAAGGTGAATATTTGGTTGGCGGCCGCGGCGAGGAGCGGGTCGGCGCCCGGGAAGGTCCATCCGCAGTTGTTGCCGCCGTCAAAGTTGGAGCTGTCTGATGCGTCAATGGTGTTGCCGCGCGGGTCTCCGCAGGAGTTGGCGTCCCTCGCATTGGTGTAGAGAAGCGTGGGGCCCGAGAGCGCGACGAAGCCGTAGCGGGTGCCGGGTGTAGAGGAGCGCAGCCACGTCCGCGTGGCTGCGCTGGTACCGAGGAATGAGACGCTGGAGAAGCTAGAGGTCGCCGAGGCGAGGAACTGCGCCGAGGTGGAAGCAGCCATTGTGAGCGCACCGGTGGTGGAGGCGGAGGCGCCGAAGATGATTGATTGTGTCGTGGATAAATACTCCCGACAAAGATGACGATATCGCGTCTATTCGTACTTCAGTAAACAAAGGTGTTCCTTATGGAAGAAAGCGGTGGGTGGACGAGATGGTTACTACTCATAAACTAGAATCTACTTTGCGCAACCAAGGTCGTCCAAGAAAGGAAGATATTTAAAAATAATGAAAATAATGGTGGCTGTCCCCTTTAACACTCACTCTGTTTGTAAAAAATACACACCATCCACTTCTCGGCAATCATGCATTGTCTGGCGAGTGGGAGGGGTGCAGGAGTATCAATGTAACAGGCGACATTCGCGCGGTCTTTGAAGAAACAAGCGATGGACAAGTTGAGTTTGTCGACATCGGCAGTCACAGCGAATTGTATTCTTAAAGCTTGGTCGCGTGCTACTATTCCTAGAATGCTCAAGCGAATCGTCGCTTTGTTCCTCATATCTCTCGCGCCGCTCACTGCGTCCGCGCAGGAGTTTTCTTCTGCTACGTACACCGTACAGAATCCTGTCATATTACCCGGCGGTTATTCCACGTCAGCTTCGTTCGGGCTTCAAAGCGTTATGTCGCAGCTTGGCATCGGGACCTCAACGTCAGCGTCCTTCGGCACCAACGCTGGATTCCTTTTCTATCCGTTCGTCTCCACGCCAGTTGTGAGCGCGACAGCAGGGAACGCATCAGTGACGCTCTCGTGGACCACGGCAAGTGGATTTCTTGGATGGAATCCGTCAGGGTATTCGGTAGGTCAGTCGACTGCCTCGGGGGGACCGTATTCGTTCACCAATGTAGGGAATGTCCTTTCTTCCACGCCGTCGGGTCTCACCAACGGGACGCCGTATTATTTTGTCATCAGGGTTCTTGATGCGTTCAGCAATGTCATCGCCACCTCAACGCAAGTGTCGGCAACGCCGACTGCGCCCGCACCTCCACCCCCACCGTCACCTGGCGGGGGAGGCGGGGGAGGTGGAAGTGTGGTCTCGAGTGGTGGAACGGTAAATCTAAGCGGGCGGGCGTATCCCTTAAGCACGGTGACGTTGTTGAAAGATGCACAAGTCGTTGTCCGAAGCATTTCGGACAGTAAAGCGAATTTTTCAATGTCCCTGGCCAATCTTTCGACCGGGAATTACATCTTTTCCGTATACAGCGAAGACAAAGCGGGGAATCGCTCCTCGATGTTTTCGTTCCCTGTGAGCTTGACTGCGGGCGCAACAACGAATATTGGCGGCATCTTTCTCGCACCGACCATAGATGTGGATAAAAGTACCGTAAAACAAGGCGACAACATCGCCATTTTCGGACAAAGTGCTCCCCAAAGCGAGATTATCATTACAGTCAATTCGGATACTCAACTTTTCTTAAAGGCGTCATCTGATGCTATCGGCGCGTATCTCTACAATCTTGACACGAGTCCGCTTGAGTTAGGCAGCCACCTCGCGAAATCAAAGGCAGCGGTCAGTGGAGAGATAAGCAGTTTTGGCGCTGCGGTCGGGTTCGCTGTTGGAACGCAGAATGTGCTGAAATCTTCCAAAAAAATCTGCATTCCAGCCAATCTCAACTGTGACACTCGTATCAATCTTATTGATTTTTCTATCATGTCGTATTGGTACAAGAGACCGCTCACGGGCACCGGTCTCAAGGCCGACCTCAATAATGACAAAAAGGTCGACCTTATCGACTTCTCTATACTTGTGTACAATTGGACAGGGTAGTAGATTTTGGCATCGCGCCAAAGGCGCAGGCGAAGCCAATGCCAAAATTCACTACCCTGGGACCTGGGTAATAGCGTACAATATCAACTGAAGAATATGTTCTACTATGTATATGTGTTGGAAAGTGTCTCGGGAGATGATTTGTACATTGGTGTGACGGGCGATATTAGGAGACGTTTCCAAGAACATAATGCGGGTAAAAACTTCTCGACAAAATCAAAACGCCCATGGAGAATAGTTTTTTATGAAGCATATAGATCTCAAGCTGACGCACTACGAAGAGAACAATATCTCAAAACGAGTCAAGGGAGTCGATTACTGAAACGAATGTTAAAGGAATATTTTTATGCAAAGAAATTTAAAAACTTAAAAGCCATATGAAAAAATATTTGACACTTTTGGTTGCATTTTTTATCCCGTTTCTAGCGAGTGCCGCGACACTGACTCTTTCCCCTGACCCATCCACAGTGGGAGTTGGCGACACGGTACAAATTACAATCAGTATCTCGAGCGATACGCCAGTGAACACGTTTGCCGGTTCGCTTAACTATCCGAAAAACCTTTCGCCGGTATCCGTTAGTGATGGAAGTTCGATTATAAGCATTTGGTTTATGCGTCCTTCCCTCGACATTGCTCGGGATAAACTACTCGGCACAAGCTCGCCCATAGTCTTTTCTGGTTTTACGCCTGGTGGTTTTTCCGGAAGGAACGGAAAACTTTTCAGTATCGTGTTTAAGGCGATGAGTGCAGGACCAGTGGAAATTTCCCTTACCGATGTCGCAATACTCCTCAATGATGGAGCGGGGACGAAGGAAGCAACGGTTGTACATCCGCTCTCGCTCGTAATCGCACAAAAAGCAACCGGCGGCTTTACTGAACCCACCGATGCCTTTCCCCCAGAGCCATTTAACGTTTTTCTCGGGGAGGACACCCAGCTATTTAACGGAGAAAAGTATCTCGTTTTCACCACTGTTGATAAAGGCTTGGGGATGGACTTCTACGAAGTTGCAGAAAAAAGGTTTCCGCTTGTCCCTCCTGTGTGGCAAAAGGCCGACAGTCCTTATCGCATACAGAATCAATATTTGACGAGCGATGTGTATATAAAAGCAGTTGATCGTGCCGGCAATGAGCGTGTGATGGTTTTCCACCGCTCACATCTTTTGCGACCCTATGAATGGGTCATATTTGGTATGCTGATAGTAGCACTATGTATCCTATATATGTATATGCGCGGCCGAGGGCGCTTCTCTTTGCGTTAGCGCTCTTTCTTCTGCCGCACACACTGTTTGCGGCAACACTATCTCTCGTCCCACAATCAGGAGTATATACCGCTGGCTCCACTTTTTCGGTTGGAGTGTATGTGGAGAGTGCGAAGCAGGCGATGAATGGCGCCTCGGGAACGCTTTCATTTCCGTCCGACAAACTTCAAGTTGTTTCGCTCTCTAAAGACGGTTCAATATTTAGTCTTTGGGTTCAAGAGCCGTCGTTTTCAAATTCTGCAGGCACAGTAAATTTTGAGGGTATTTTATTGAATCCGGGATTTATTGGCTCTAGAGGCAAGATTTTAAACGTAACTTTTAGGGTAAAAGCGATTGGCACGGCACCCATAACCTTTTCCTCTGGGTCAGCCCTTGCCAATGATGGCAGTGGCACAAATATTTTAACTGGTTTTAATAACGCGCAATACACCTTTGGTGGCGTGGCAGTAAAACCGCAACCAGTATCGACTACCATAAAAAACGAACCGAGTAGCGTGGCAGTATCTAGTCCTGCCGAGACAAATATCCCTGCCGAAACAAATGTCACTGCGCCCGAGAATACTAGCGAGGTGGTAGAGGCGATACAACCCTCACCTATTTTCTCACCAGAATTTATAGAAATGATAAAGATTTTCGCCAAAAATGTCATTCTCATTGTTTTACTTTTACTTATTATCGTCATAATTTTATACACGCTCATTCGTGTTTGGCATGCTGTCTTGCTCTTGCGAATTAAATTACGAAATGAAGCGGAAATTGATAAAAAAATGGAAGTACAAATGACAGAAACCAGAAAGAAACTAATGGATACTGAGCACGTGG
>JBCLFD010000022.1:0-5156 GCA_038912545.1 Minisyncoccia bacterium
GGAGACGTAGACGGAGGTTGGGTTCGCACCGGTGGTAACGGTGCCGGTAACCACCGGTGCGGCGGGGTTGGAGACATCTATCACCTGCATGGAGTTGGAGAAGTTTGCCACATAGGCATAGCGGCCAGAGACGTAGACGGATTGTGGTTCTGCGCCGGTTGCGACCGAACCAGTAACGACTGGCGAGGCGGGGTTGGACACATCAATCACCTGCATGGTGTTGGCGGTTTGATTTACCACATAGGCATAGCGACCGGAGACGTAGACGGAGTTTGGCTGTGCGCCGGTGGTAACGGTGCCGGTAACCACCGGTGCGGCGGGGTTGGAGACGTCTATCACTTGCATGGAGTCGGAGGCGAAGTTTGTCACATAGGCATAGCGGCCGGAGACGTAGACGGAGTTTGGCTGCGTACCTGTTGTAACGGTGCCGGTAACGACGGGATTAAAAGCTGTGCTGGACACATTGGAAATATTCCCAACAACCGAGAGTCTTTGATTCGGCGTCGTGGTTCCGATGCCGACGTTGCCGGAGGTGGCGAGGAAAATAGAAGAGGTCGCAGTGACGTTCGTGCCGATTGCCGAATAGTACGGGAACTGGCCGATGGCGGTGCTTGCTCCGACGCCTCCTGCTCCGCCTCCCACGCAAGTGCCACCGACTGCGAAGCATCCGGTGAGAATGTTCAATCCACTTCCGAATGTTGAAGTTGCGGTGGCGGAGATGTTGATGGTGTTGGCGCCGGTGTTGCCGAGCGACAAAAGCGTGCCCGGCGTCGTCGTCCCGATGCCGACGTTGCCGGTTGAAGAAATAAATATCGTTGAAGTCGCTTGCGAAAGCCCTGCGTCGTTCCCGACGAGGAAATTGCCTTTGGCGAGCGTGTTGCCGGTGAGGGCGGTGAGACCACTACCACCGCCGACGCAGACGCCGTTCACCGCGAAGCAACCGGTCGCCACATTGATACCACTGCCGAAGGTGGAGGTCGCGGTCGCAGAAATGTTGATGGTGTTCGCTCCGGTGTTGCCGAGAGAAAGAAGGGTGCCTGGGGTGGTGGTCCCGATACCGACGTTGCCGCCGCTTGCGATTGTCAGATAGGTAGTGGTGGCGAAGGCGTCCGAAGAAGTACCGACATAGAAGTTGCCGCCCTGGGAAGAGGTGAACCAGTGCTTGGCGTTGACGCCAGCCGAAGTGTCGGAGAGGACGAAGAATGGCCTGGTGCCAGCTTGTTGGAGTTGCCAGTTCGGGGTGGTGGTGCCGATGCCGACGTTGCCGGCGATTGTAATCCGTAGTGCTTCAGCTCCATTAGCTGACATTGCCACTACACCGCTGGCAGGAAAGAATAAACCCGCATTCTGGAAATTTTTACTTGAGAAAGCGGGACTAGCAGCAGTACCATTTGCAGATTGCACACTACCTGTAAATTGTGCGGAGTTAGCAAAAATCGTTCCTGCAAGGGTGCCATTAACAGCAAACATGAGAGATTGTGCACTAGCATCTGCTGCAAAGCCATAATTGGTCGCACCAGTAAACGCATAACTTGGATTGGTGCCGCTTCCTACGGGTACCAAGATCTTTCCCCCTACCACTTCTAACTTGTCTCCCGGCGTCGCCGTCCCGATGCCGACGTTGCCGGTGGTGCCGATGATAGTGAGAGCGGATGGTGATGAGGTGGCTGTGCCTGCGACTGTGGTAGTGGCGAAGTAAAGATTGCCTCCTGCATTCCTAAACGCCCACTGTGCGACACCTGCGCCTGCGCTCAAAACTAATTGAGGTGCTGTGGTAGAAAATGGATTCAAAAGCCATTGAGGTGTCGTCGTCCCGATGCCGACGTTGCCGGTGGAGAGCGTAGAGCCGGTGCCGGTGATACCGGTGCCGAAGATGATGTTGCCGATGTTGAGCTGACCACTTGCGGTAGCGGAGGGGAGAGAGATGTTGTTGCCAATTAAGATGTTCTGGCTTCCGGAGGTGAGGTTAGCGATAGCTTCGGAGGAGGTTGCGGTGCCGAGCCAGATATTGTTTTTACCTGTGGTGATGCCGTAGCCGGAACGGTAACCGAGCAGGGTATTGTAGTCAGAGCTGTTGCCTGCACTGTAGCCGGACTGGTAGCCCAAGTAGGTGCCACCTTGGTTGGAATAATCTGCAGTACCTCGGGCGGCTTCATATCCAATGGCAGTGGATGAGGTGGCGGAGGTGTTGGAGAAGAGGGCTTGGTAGCCATATGCGGTGTTGTTGTTGCCTGTAATGTTTTGGCGAAGGGCCCAGGCGCCATATGCGGTGTTGTTGGAGCCGGTGGTGTTGAAGAGTAGGGATTCGAAGCCAGTGGAGATGTTGTAGTTGCCTGTGGTGTTGGAGAGGAGGGCCAACCTGCCAGTTGCGGTGTTGTTGGAGCCAGTGGTATTACTGCTTCCTGCATCCCGTCCAATAAATGTATTATATAGTGTTGACGTCCCTGCTCTAATTTCCAAAGACACATTGCCGAGTGGGTCGCGCAGAGAAATGATGGGAGTACTGGTGGCGGAGTTGGTGATGTCGAGACGGGAGGATGGTGTGGTATTGCCGATGCCGACCAATCCCCCACTCGTCACGATGAAGTTGGTGGCGGTTGAGGAACCGATGGCGAATGCCGGACCCGCGATGCCGCTTGGATTGATGGATAGGAGTGCCCACGGTGTCGTCGTCCCGATGCCGACGTTGCCGGTGCTTCCGATAATAGTCAGGGCGGAGGTTGATGTGGTCGCGGTTCCGGCAACCGTGGTAGTTGCGAAGTATAAGTTGCCTCCTGCATTCCTAAATGCCCACTGTGCAACGCCTGCTCCTGCGGAGAGAGCGAGTTGTGGCGCCGTGGCAGAAAACGGATTTAATAACCACTGCGGCGTCGTCGTCCCGATGCCGACGTTGCCAGTGTTTAAGATCGTCATCCTTTCGGTAACAGATCCTCCAACATCTCGTGTGTTGAAGCGAATGATGCCACCAATTCCTGTGGAATTCTCTACAAGGGTTCCTGTTGAATCAAAGAGAATGTTGGCGGCCTCTACATAGCCGCCTGCTCCGAGGTGGCCGAAGCCGCTGATAGTGAGGAGATCATCGCCGGTGGTGATGACTGTCGGTGAGTTGTGTGTGCCGCGAGTTTTAGAGCCAAATATAGATGACCCTATCGTACTTGCGCCACTTTTGGTCATGGCTAAAGTAGCAACCGTAGCTGAAGTGGAGTCGTTAGACAAGCTAACTGTAGTAAGCGTTGCGCCACCACGCGATGTTTGACCAGCAGAATCGCTAAAGAGTGTCTCGCTAGAGTTATCGGCTACAGTAATCCTTTCAACCCCAGTAGTGTAAAACGATATCCGATTAGACGGAAAACTTATTCCAGTGCCAACAGCAGCAGCTGATGCAATTATTGGATTAGCGGCAGAACCCGTTCCAAAAAGAAGTTGCCGCGTCGTAGGCGACACCGAGAACACATGCAGGCCGCGCGAATACACCGACAACGGCGACTGCGTGCTTCCGGCGAGCGTATCGAGCTTGAGCAACACCTGATTCGGCACACCTGCGGTACTGTCTCCATTTGTTGCGGCAACTGTCTCGCCGAAGGCGAAGGATGAAGTGTTGTTCGTTGTGTTGGTAAAACTGAACATGGCATTGCCAGAGAGCGAGAGAGACCGTGATGGACTGGTCGAAGCGATACCGACGTTGCCGGTGGAAGAAATGAATATCGTGGAAGTCGCTTGCGAAAGCCCTGCGTCGTTCCCGACGAGGAAGTTGCCTTTTGTGAGAGAACCCCCAATAAGAGAAGCAGTTGGAGTTGTCGTCGCAATCACTTTCCCTGTCGCGTCTACCGCGATGAATGTCCCTGCCGCCACACCAAGCTTCGGAAGGAATAGGTCGCCGAGTGTGCCTCCTGCTGTCGCTGCACCTACAACTACATTTCCGCCGATTGAAAGAAGTGCATACGGACTCGTCGTCCCAATGCCGACGTTGCCGGTGGAATTAATAATCATTCGGTCGAGCAGGGCGCCGCCGACGGCGCGGGTTTGGAATGAGAGATTACCGCCGATACCGGTTGCGCTGTCGGAAATTGTGCCCGTTGATGAAGCCACGATGCCGGTGGCTTGGACGTAGGTGTTGGTGGCGCCGACATAGCCGAAGCTGTTGATGGTGAGGAGTGCATCGCCGGTGGTGATGACGGTGGGACTTTCAACCGTGCCGCGAGCTTTGCGGGCGTTGATGGCGTAGGAGACTGCGTCGGCGGAGCCTTTTGAATACTGTATCAAACCAGCAGCAAAACGAGCATTCTCAACAGCAGAAACTGAAATTCCAAGAACCGCTGGAAAGGATCGCTTCGGGGAATGGTTTCAATGTAGCTGCAGGCAACGTCGGCATCGGCACCACTTCGCCCACAGCTCGTCTGTCTATTTCTGCCACTTCAACTTCCGCCACCGTTCCACTATTTGAGGCACTTGCTAACAACGGTTCAGGTACAACAACTCAATTTGTCATAACCGCTGCAGGTAACATCGGCATCGGGACGACGACGCCATGGGGACTCCTCTCGGTCAATCCTAATGGTATAACTGGTCCATCATTTGTCGTCGGGTCATCTACCGCCACGAACTTCATCGTGACGAATGCGGGCAACGTCGGCATCGGGACGACGACGCCAGGAAGTGTATTACATATAGTTCGTAATACCTCAACTGGCAGAAATCTTCAAATTATCAATAATCCAGGAGTCAATTATAATTTCGCTGCTACCGATGGCGCACTTGTAATCGACCTCCCGCATAATGCTACGAATGCAGAGCCACCTGCTTTAAATATACTTTTTGCTGGAAGCAGCAGGTTCTACGTTAGCGTCCCTGGTTATGTGAGGGCAGATGGCGCAAGCGCTAGTACTGTCAGTTATGGTTTTGTGGGGGACACGGATACAGGTATTTTTAGAGCAACGACTAACAGTCTAGGATTTTCTACAGGTGGTACCGAGCGCGCGCGATTCGACGCAAGTGGAAATTTCGGCATCGGGACGACGAGTCCATTCGCCACCCTCCAAATCGCCACCACTACAGGGAAAAACCTTGTCCTTTCTGACTCTGGCGCCGCCGCCAACCTCAAGCACTGGCTCTTCTCCTCACAGGGTGGGAATCTCTACGTGGGTACTACCACTGAC
>JBCLFD010000023.1:0-3608 GCA_038912545.1 Minisyncoccia bacterium
GCCCTGCTCCACCAATTTTTCTTCGCACCATACGAGGAGAGACGTTCGTCCGGAATGCCGATCTCTTTCCAAATTTCTACTGACTCCGTATCTGCTTTCATTCCCGATTCTTCGTCGCCTGAAAAAGTTGTTATAAAGATTTTGTTAGAATCAAGTCCCAATCCTTCTTTAGTATCAGTCAAAAATTCAAATATCCACGGCAATTGTTCTTTCTTAAAATAATCACCGAGCGACCAGTTCCCCAACATCTCAAAGAAGGTAAGGTGACGATTATCACCGGTTTCTTCAATATCACCGGTTCGCACCGACATCTGCGAATCGACGAGGCGCGTCCCCAAGGGGTGCGGTTGGCCGAGTAGATACGGAACAAGCGGTTGCATCCCACTGCTGGTAAACAACGTCGTCGGATCATTCTCGGGCACGACAGGCGCCGAAGGAATAATCGTATGCCCTCGCTTAGCGAAGAAATCCAGATAGCGCTTCCGTACTTCGTTGACCGTCATATTTAAAAAAGATAGCACGAGTCGTTGAGTTCAGGTACCATACGCGCATGAAGAAAAGTAATTGGGGATTTGATACAAGAGATATGGATACGGCGGTGAAGCCAGAGGACGACTTCTATCACTATGTAAATGGCGGTTGGTTGAAGAAGAATCCGGTACCTGCACATGAATCGCGCTGGGGTTCTTTTTTGATATTGCGATATGACACTGAAAAGAAACTGCGTGCGATTGTTTCTACGGCGTCGGGGATGGTTCGTGATTTTTATAAATCAGGTCTGGACATGAATCGCCGTAACGCGCTTGGTTTGAAACCGCTTAAACCGTGGTTGGATCGTATTGCAAAAATTAAAGATATCCGCTCGCTGGTCACCACTCTCGCGGAATTAGAAAAAGTTGGAGGTGGCGGTCCATGGAGTATAGGCGTTGATCAGGATATGAAAAATAGTGAGAAGTACATCATTTACATCGGTCAGAGCGGTCTCGGTATGCCCGACCGCGATTATTATCTGAAAAGTGATCCTGAATCCGTGCGTGTCCGTACGGCATATCTAAAACATCTTGAATCTATTTCAGCGCTTATGGGTAAATCCAAAGCGGAGGCGAAACGCGATCAGGAGACGATTATGCGATTGGAGACATCATTGGCGAAAATCTCAATGCCGAAGGAGGACCTGCGTGATGTAGACAAGACCTATCATAAAATGAACATTCCTAAACTCATGCGCATCACGCCTAACATTGATTGGAAGAATTATTTCAAAATAATCGGTGCCCGCAGTCCAAATGAAATTGTCGTGATGCAGCCAGTTTTTCTTAAAGCAATGAGCGAAATATTGGAGAAAGAAAAGATTGAGGACTGGAAGACGTATCTCGCATGGCACGTGGTCGCCGGTTCGGCACCCCTGCTCACAGCAAAATTTGAAAAGCAAAATTTCGCATTCTACGGTACGACACTCTCGGGTACGAAAGTGATGAAGCCCGCATGGCGTCGCGCACTCTCTGCGGTGAATGGTAGTTTGGGAGAATTGCTCGGCAAACTCTACGTTGATGCCCATTTCAGTCCGACCGCAAAGAAAAAAGTGAATGAAGTCGTTGAGGACTTATTTACTGCGTATGAATCACGCATAAAAAATCTTGATTGGATGAGTAATGCGACCAAAAAGAAAGCCGTTACAAAATTGCACCAGATGACCCGCAAGCTCGGCTATCCGGACAAATGGCGAAGTTATAAGGGATTGATTATTCGTCCCAACGATTACTTCGGTAATGCTATCCGTGCATCGCTCCGAGAGCACACACGCATTATGCGCCGACTCAATAAACCCGTAGACCGCAAAGAGTGGTTTATGTATCCACAAACCGTGAATGCGTACTGTAGTTTCGGTATGAATGACATCGTCTTCCCCGCCGCCATACTCCAACCGCCATTCTTCGGGGTGGAGGCCGATGACGCACTCAATTATGGCGGTATTGGAACCGTGATAGGTCACGAGATCACACACGGCTTTGATGATCAGGGTTCAAAGTTTGATGGTAAGGGAAATAGAGTGACGTGGTGGACTGTACCGGACCGTGCGCGCTTTATGAAAAAAGCAAATGTGTTGGTACGGCAATTCAGCTCGTACAAAGTCGCTAACGGTCTTAAAGTGAATGGTCAACTCACGCTTGGCGAGAACATCGCTGACCTCGGTGGGGCTTCAATCGCCTTTGACGCCTACAAACTGCGTCTCGCGAAAACAGGCGGAAAAATTATTGACGGCTTCACACCCGAACAGCGCTTCTTCCTCGGTTTCGCACTCTTTGAACGCGAGAATACGCGCCCCGAATCTGAAAAGACGCGAGTTCTCACTGATCCGCACTCGCCCAGCATCTTCCGTATTAACGGCCCCGCTTCAAATCTCCCAGAGTTCTACGACGCATTCACTGTGACAAAAAGCTCAAAGCTATATCGCTCTCCCTCCTCCCGCGCCAAGATTTGGTGAATAATTAAAGAGCGTCCGGGGTTAGCGGACGCTCGTTTGGCTTTAGTGGCCGTTTCGCTGGCCATGTTCTTCCTTGAAGCAGTTCCAGAGGAAGCGTGCCGGCCAGATCATGAGCGAGAGAATGAGTGTCGTAAAGAGGATTCCCCGCCATGGCTGGGGCGCCTCGATGAAGACGACCATTACGACAACTCCGATGATCAGATGCAAAAACGACAAGCCGATGTGCGAGTTGAATTTCTTTTTCGAGAGCATGATTATTCCTTATTGGTGGGTTGAAGAACGGGATGAGCTTTGTATACAAGTTAGCACGCTTTACTTATTCTGTCAAGGTCGACCTGAAAACTCTATTTTATAACCAATTGATGGGGGTTTGGGAGTGGGCGATGAGATATTCGTTCGCTTTGCTGAAAGGTTTGGAGCCGAAGAAACCGGAATAGGCGGAGAAGGGTGAGGGGTGTGAGGATTCGATGACGAGATGCTTGGCGCGGTCGATGTGCGCGCCTTTCGCTTTTGCATAATTGCCCCACAATATGAAAACAAGGTGCTCGCGACTTTCGGAGAGCGCTTTGATTGCTGCATCGGTGAATTGCTCCCATCCCCTGTTCTGGTGGGAGCCAGCGAGATGCGCGCGCACCGTAAGGGTCGCGTTTAATAGCAAAACGCCTTGTGTCGCCCAGCGGTTTAAATCGCCATTTTTATGTATGACAGGTTCACCTAAATCACTTTCTATTTCTTTAAAAATGTTTTGAAGCGATGGCGGGAGCTTAATGCCTTCATTTACTGCAAAGCAAAGTCCGTTTGCTTGATGCGCGCCGTGATACGGGTCTTGCCCGAGAATAACGACCTTCACCTTGTCGAACGGACACAAGTCAAAAGCACGGAACATATATTTGGGCGCCGGATACACTACCTCATCTTTGTATTCTTTCTTTACGAAATTCGTGAGTTCTTTGAAGTACGGTTGTTCAAATTCGCCGGCTAATTTCTCTCGCCAACTTTTATCTATTTTCACTTGCATTATTTTTTAGTTTTGCTGTGTTGCTCCTTTAATTTCTGTCCTGCATCTTCGCGATACGTGCAATAGTTGCAGGGTCCGCCGCCGAATGCGATGCCAATGGGAGGA
>JBCLFD010000024.1:0-3496 GCA_038912545.1 Minisyncoccia bacterium
TAGCCCGTTACCGCTTCGAACCAGACATAAATCCGTTTGGATTCATAGCCTGAAAGCGGAATGGGGACACCCCAGTCAGTATCGCGCGTGATAGCACGATCATGAAGTCCTTGCTTGAGGAATGCTTTTGCAAAGCTTCGTGCATTTACTCGCCACGGACCGCTCGTTTTTTGAACCCACTCTTCTAGGATCTTCTGCAGAGCAGTCAACTTCAGGAAGAAGTGTTCCGATTCTCGAACTTCGAGACGCCGGTCTTCGTCACTGGACTTCCCCTCACGCTTCAGAATTTTCGGATTGATTCGCGGATTCTTCAACTCAAGCGGATCGAGAAGCGTACCGCATACATCGCACTGATCGCCGCGGGCGCTGTCGTAGCTGCAATTCGGACAGGTCCCCTCCACAAAACGATCCGGAAGGAAACGTCCGAGCAACGGCGAATACAGAGCCTTCTCGGTCTTTGTGTACAGGAGTCCTTTCCCATACAAATCGAGGAAAAGCTCTTGTACGACCTTGGCGTGCTGGTCGGTGGTTGTGCGGGTATAGATGTCATACGAGAATCCCAAACCTTCGATGAGGTTCTTTTGGAACTCTGCATGATACCTGTCCGCAATGTCAGACGGTTGAATCCCTTTCTCGACCGCTTCCACGGCAATCGGGGTCCCATAGCAGTCGCTACCAGAGACAAGCAAAACGTGGTCACCATTGAGACGGTGATACCGCGCGATAACATCAGCGCCAATAAACGCTGATGCGTGTCCCAAATGCAGACTGCCATTTGCGTACGGCCATGCAAGGCCAATGAAGATTCTTTTGTTCATGATGACACCTCTTTGAAGTTAATTAACGGAATGATCTACTATCTAGTTATCTTATATTACATTAACTAAACTTAGTCAAGTCCTCTAGATTCATTCCTGAGGTACAAAATTCCTAGCACAAAATGCGGTCACTTCCACAAAAAATGACGCTAGTGTCTTTGCACCTTACTACATGACAATACCACGACGAAGACTTTGATTCTTTATTCTGTAAGCGAATCAATGTGGGTGAAATGCGACTATGCTGGCAGTAACGCTGTGAGCTCTTGTATACTTATTCGTATCCACTCACGTTGGTTCATCGGTTCTGAAAGCCATTTTGAAATTACGCACGGCGGAGCCATGCGCGCTCCTGACGGACAAGGTGTGCGGCGTCGGCAGGATTAGCGAGAAGCGCTTCAACTATCCGCTCGGTACGAATAGATTGTGAACCTTTTATCAACACGACATCGCCTTCTTTCAAGAGTTCAGCGAGCGCTGGTCCCGCAACTTTCGCAGTATCAAATTGCATCGTTTCTGTCCTTCCTGTCGTCGTGCCCTGCGCGGTGGCGAATGCGCGTGCGCGGACGCCGACAGACACGACAAGATCAGAAGAGTCGTGCGCGAGAGTGCCAATTCGTTCGTGTTCCATCACCGAGTAGCGGCCAAGTTCCAGCATATCGCCAAGCACCGCTATTCTTCGCTTTGCGTTCGGAAACGCTTTCAGCGTCTGTAATGCTTCTTCAACCGCTACCGGCGACGAATTATATGAATCATCAATAATCACGGAGCCGTTCTTCCCCGCGAAGAGGCGGCCGCGTCCGAAGGGCGGTTCATAATTCGTGAGTCCAGAGAGCGCATCCTTCATTGAGATACCAAAAGCGCGAGCAACGGCAAGCGCCGCAGCCGCCGGCAGGACCTGCGTCTTCCCTACTGCGCCCTTAATAACTATCTCCGCTTGTTCCTCGTCTACGACTTTGATATTGGCCTTCATTCCCGCAACTTTGCCCTCGTGTTCATAAAAACGAACGTCTGAGACAACGACAGCGCCCTGCATAATGCCGTAGGTAATCACACGTGCCGGAGTGCGTACTGCCATGGAGAGGGCATACCCGTCATCCGCCGGCACGATGAGCGGTGCACTGGCCGAAAGCGCATACGCCGGCGAAAACTCTTCTTCGCGTACGTGCTCGGGCGATGTATATGCCTCCACGTGTACGGGAATCTTGGGCAATCGCGTGACGATCACAGCATCCGGCGTCGCAATTTTCAAAATGCGTGCGAGGTCGCCGGGCTTGTCGGCGCCCACTTCAAGCACAAGAAGGTTCGGATAATGATTCGGCAGTATAAGGAGAGCGAGCGCGCTCTTAACGATAATGAGCCACTTCAATGGATTTTGCCAAGGGTTACCAACGCCGAGAATGGTAAACGGCACACCGAAATCGCTGTTAAAGCTTTTTTCGCTCTTGCGGACAAAAAACTTCGCGGCGAGCGCTACAGCAACCGCATCTTTGGTAGACGTCTTCCCTACCGAACCAGTCACCATAACAATCTTCGGTCGGTAGCGGCGTACCACGGCTCGCGCAAAAAAAGCGAGGAAGTAAACAACGATTGATTTCAGGAGAGTTCTCATGGACGAGTGCTGGTGGCAACCCCTCTATCGGGCGGTACGGCGTAATAATTAATCAAAAAGTGCACAAGGTCAAGGAATGTTGCGTCAAGCGTTTCTGATGCGTACCGCACCCCTTTGGGGTCGTTCGTGTAGAGCAGAATGATAAAACGCGGGTTGTACGCGGGGAAGAAGCCGACGAACGAATGGAAATACCGGTCTGCATAGTACCCGCCGGACGGGTTAATGAGCTGAGCGGTACCGGTCTTTGCCGCGACCGACATGGTCGGAATTTTCGCTTTGCCATTGTAGAGTATTTCATCCATAAGCGCGCTCATCATCGTCGCTGTATCGCGCGCGGCGTTAACGGAGAAAACGCGCGTCGTATTGTTCCAATCAAGCGTGCGCGTGACACCCGAATTAAGCCGTATCGCACTAACGAGATGCGGTTTTACCATCACCCCGTGATTCGCGATGGCACCGAGTGCACGAATCATTTGAAGTGGTGTTACCGCAATGCCTTGGCCAAATGACATATTGTTAAACTCCACCTGTCGCGGACTTTGAAGATTCCGCATGAGCGCCGCATTCTCGGCGGGCTGGTCAACGCCGGTCTTTTGTCCGAAAAGCGTCGTGAAATAGGATCGGAAACGGTCCGGCCCGAGTTCAGTCGCAATCCAAGACGCACCAAGATTCAAAGATCGCATAATAATTTGCCTCATAGGGACAACACCGCGCGCTTTCAGATCCCAGTTGCAGATGCGTTCCGTATCTACCGTAATACAGCCAGTGTCGTTATAGGTTGTGAGGGGTGTGATAACTCCCGCATCAAGCCCTGACGCCATCGTGAGTGGCTTCATAATAGACCCGAATTCATACACGTGCTCAACCAGCGGATTCCCGAGTACTGAAGGGCTGACCGATTGAAGGTCATTTGCGTTATACGAGGGATAGCTGGTGAGCGCGATAATCGCGCCAGTAGCAGGGTCCATAATGATACCGCCGGACCCCTTGCTTGAATATTTTTGATTTACTTTGGCAATGTTGTCGGCAAGGCGCGTCTGCACTTCTGGCTCAATGGTCGTAATGA
>JBCLFD010000025.1:0-2974 GCA_038912545.1 Minisyncoccia bacterium
CTTCTCATTTATTCATATCGGCGACGAAGCAAAACGTCTTTCCATACGACTCGCCGAAGACTTCCGTCATGCACGCCTCCCGATCTCACAGCACATCGGCATTGAATCTCTGACCGAACAGCTTCGCATCGCCGAGAAACTCAATAGTCCGTACTTGCTTATCATGGGACGCAAGGAAGCGCTCGAGAACATCGCCATCCTTCGCAACTGCGCGACGCAAGAAGAAACGATTCTCCCTGTTGAAGGCCTCGTCGAACGTCTCCGCGCATTCGCATAGACAAAGTACATGGCCTCGTGTTAGAGTCTTGCAATCATGACAGCGAGCACACGAGTAGAAGTAAGGCGCGGGAAGAACGAAAGCGCTGCCGCGCTTATTCGGCGCTTCACACGCAGAGCGCAGACCTTGGGTCTCGTGCGCGAGATGCGCGACCACCGCTACTTTAAGCGTACGAGGAGCAAGAATGTGGGCCACAAGCGCGCGCTCATTTCTAAAGCGCGCCGTGAGAATTATAATGAGCTCGTGAAGCTCGGGAAGATTGACCCCGCAGCGAAGCGCGTACGAGGTAAGCGCAGGTAATGTCGAGTGTTTTCATAAAGAATTTCACCCGCGGTTCAACTCCGCGTTTGCCGTTTGCAAAAGTCGCGAAAGAAGTACTTCCTGATTGGGATATTTCACTTGTTTTTGTCGGCGAGAAGCGCGCACGAGATTTGAATATTAAATTGCGCAAGAAAAGTTACATACCGAATGTGCTCTCGTATAAAGTTGGAAAGAAGTCCGGCGAGATTATCATCTGCCTTTCCGAAGCGTCTCGCCAAGCTCCATCCTACAACCTACTATCTACTACCTACTACCTGTTCCTCTTTATCCACGCCATATTGCACATAAAGGGATGGACACATAGTGCTAAGATGGAGAAATGCGAACGAGATTTTTTAGCGCGCTATGTCACGGCGCATAGCAACCGGCATAGACATCGGCACCTACCAAGTAAAACTGGTAGTCGTTGAAGAGCTGTACGATAAAAAGATCGGACGGCAGTTGCGCATTATCGGGACGGGGCTCGCCGAATCAAAAGGTTTGCGCCACGGATATATCGTTAATAAAGAAGAAGTGAAGGCGAGTATTATTGAAGCGAAACGGCAAGCCGAGCAGGCCTCGCGCGTACCGATTCGCGCCGGCTTCCTCGCGATCGGAGGTATCTCACTGGACGAGACTCGCGCAACAGGAAGCGCGATTATCTCCCGTGCCGATCAAGAGATCAGCTCTTTGGATATTGAGAAGGCCGGTAAAGCAGCGCGGGAAGCAGCCGCCCCTGGCTTTTTAAATCGACAAGTGCTCCACAGTATTCCGCTGGAATATCGCATTGACGGCACCAAAGTTCTTGGCGACCCCTTGGGGATGAATGGTGTCCGACTTGAAGTAGACTATCTCTTCATCACCTGCCTCTCCCAGCACGCTGGTGTTCTCGCCGAAGCGGTTGAAGACGTAGATATTGAAGTCATTGACCAGATGGCGTCGCCTCTCGCCGGCTCCTACGTTCTCCTTGAAGGCGACCAGAAGATGAAGGGGTGTGTACTCGCAAATATTGGTGCTGAAACTATTTCTATAGTCGTATACGACGAGGGCATTCCGATTTCAGTCAAAGTGTTTCCGATGGGAGCGAGTCATATCACCGACGATATCGCACTCGGCTTCCGCATCTCGCTTGAAGAAGCAGAGCGCGTAAAGCTCGGTCGCTTATCGGGAGTCATGTATTCGCGCAAGAAGGTTGATACGCTTATCGCGAATCGGCTTGAGATAATGTTCTCACTCATTGATAAACACCTGAAGTCGCTCGGCCGGCGCGGACCGCTTCCAGCCGGCATAATCATATCTGGCGGTGGTGCGGGAATGGGCTCCATCAGCGACATCGCAAGAGGTTCGCTTAAATTGCCGGCGCGACTCGCCGAGTTCCGCATACAGAGCGATGCGAAAATCCGCGATGCGACATGGGCGGTCGCGTACGGTCTCGCGATCTGGGGGCTCACCGGTGACACGAATGCTCCCAAACGCAATTTAGGTGCGCAAATTGGCAAATTCTTCCGTCAATTTTTACCGTAATTGTCAATATTTGCATTGGGGCACAGAATGCTATGATGGCGGGGACCTGAACTATTTAAATATTTAAACGTCCCATTATGTCCAAACGCATTGAACCAGAGATAGAGACCTTCGCCCGCATTCGCGTCGTCGGTGTCGGCGGTTCCGGTAACAATGCCGTGAACCACATGATCAATTCCAAAGTGCGCGGCGTTGAATTCCTCGCCGTCAACTCTGACGCGCAGGACCTGCATCGCTCACTCGCGAAGCGCAAAATTCACATCGGCAAGAACCTCACGCGCGGGCTCGGTACGGGGATGAATCCAGAACTCGGCAAGCGCGCTGCCGAAGAAACACGCCAGCAGATTCAGGAGGCGCTTCAGGGGTCCGACATGGTCTTCATCACCTGCGGTATGGGCGGTGGCACTGGCACTGGCGCCTCTGCGATCATCGCTAAGATCGCCAAGGAGGTCGGCGCACTCACGATCGCGATCGTGACGAAGCCGTTCTCCTTTGAAGGCGCACAGCGCAAGGACATCGCCGAGCGCGGTCTCGCCGAACTCAAGAAAGAAGTTGACGCATTTATTGTCATCCCGAACGATAAATTGCTCGGTCTTGTTGAAAAAACCGTCTCTCTCAAGGATGCCTTCGCACTCTGCGACGAAGTGCTGCGCGAGGCAGTTGAAGGCGTTTCCGACATCATCCGTACGCCTGGGACCATCAATACCGACTTCAATGACATTAAGGCGATTATGGAGGGCGCCGGTCCCGCATTGATGGGCATCGGTATCGCCGAAGGAGATGACCGGGCTAAGGAGGCCGCCAAGCACGCGGTCAATTCACCGCTTCTTGATATCTCCATTTCGGGCGCGAAAGGCGTTCTCTGGGTGGTCG
>JBCLFD010000026.1:0-2684 GCA_038912545.1 Minisyncoccia bacterium
TGGTGTTGACGTACTTGTCGAGGTAGTAGTTGTTGTTGCGGCGATGACGGTGACGACGCGGGAGACGCTTGCGGCGTTCCCCGCCGCGTCAAGCACCGAATACGTGATGGTGTAAAGGCCCGCCGTATTGGTATCCACCGTGCCCGAGACGGTTATTTTATTTGAGATGTTTCCGTCTATGTTGTCCGTTGCAGTCGCACCCGGATCTGTGAAGGTCTGACCTTCACCGACCTCGAGCGCCGCCGCGTCAAGGAGCGTAATGATGGGCGGCGTGGTGTCAGTAGAGCTTGGAGTTGTTGACGTACTAGTAGCAGGCGCTTGTGAGGAGACTACCCCGCCGCCGCCCACGATGACCGCGCGGGTCGCGGTAGAGAAGTTGCCGGCGCGGTCGGTGGCTCGGTAGGTGATGATATAGGTCGTCTCGCTTCCGGTGGTAATGGTATCTGCGTTCGCCGGCCCTTCTATGCCATTCACAAATGTGACGAACGGAGCAGTACCGTCCATGTCGTCGGTGATGGTGATGCCCGGCTCGACAAACGTACCGCCAATTGAAAGATGGAGCGGATTGTCGCCGACGAGTGTAATCACCGGCGGCGTAACATCTTCACTGCCATTCCCCTGCGTGACGCTCGGCCCATTGTAGGACGTCGTACGTCCTACATCAGAGGTGGTGGGGGTGGAGGTGGCGATTTGACCCTCGGTCTGCACAAGGAAATAATCAAAACTAACGTTACCAGTCTGCGGCTCCGAGAGGATGACGCGGAAGGAGCCCGCCGCCTTGTCGCTCACCCACCAGCCGCCGGTAACAGACGAGTTGAAAGTGATAAAGACCTTGGTGGAAGGGAGCACGAGCGAGTTGTTTATCTGCGCGACCGTATTGCCGGTGAGGAGCGTGACGCTCCCCGCGCTCGAGGTGCCGTCGGCGTCCGAGCTTGCCACCAGCTGACGGAAGACGAGCGTGTTGAATTGTGCGATGCCGTTGCGGATGAACACGCCGAAGCTCTCCAGCGCGGAGGCGAGCGTCGAGGAGGCGAGCGCGAGCGGCGAGCCGCTCGCGGAGCTTATCGCCCCGCTCTCAAGCGCCGCGAGGCGCGCATCGAGCGAGGCGAGATGCGTCTCGATGTTCGCCACCTTCGCGGCGAGCGCCTGCACGCCCGCGAGCGTGAAGGTCGCGAGCTTGTAGATGTCTACCCCCTTACCGTCTGCTGAAAGAATTTCAGGCGCAATGGTCTGCGTATCTTCGGCGATGAGACCGAGTCGAAACGGGTCATTCTGCTTCTCTATCTTGTAGCGGTAGGTGGCGACCTTGAGCTGCATAAGCTTGGCGAGCATCTCGTCGGTGGAGCTCGCAGTCGCGTAGTTAATGTCCGTCTTCTTGGTACGCGTAGAAGTGTTGACGAAAGAAATGGCGCCGATGTCGCCCGCGACCTCGAGCGTGTGGTTCGGTATCGCAGTGCCGATGCCGACGTTCCCCGCAACGTCCACCGTCATCACCGTGGACGTCGTCGCGTTCGCAATAAACTTCGTCCGTGCATCCAGCTCCTGTATCGCACCCGCCAATACAGAAGTAAAGTTCTCATACTGAACACTCCGTGGCGTTACGCCGTCCGCCTCAAAAGTGACTAGGCGAGGGTCAATAAGATTAACCTCTTCGGCGATGAATCCCAATCGTTCTTTTTGGTCGCCCTGATTATAGAAATAGGAAACGGAGCGGAGCTTTAACACTTCCGCAAGCCCTGCGGTTGAAGTAGTAATGTTGTTCTTAAAGCGAGAGGAGGACACCGTACAGGTGGCAACTCCTGTGTTGACCTGGACTTCCCCGCCCGTCTGAAGACAGATCGCCGATGGGGTGCCGACGGCGGTAGTGAGTCCGCTCATCGCCGCCGTACCTGTTACCGATAGCGTACGCCACGGACTCGTCGTCCCGATGCCGACGTTGCCGCTCTGGTCGATGCGCAGACGTTCAGCCGGACCAGCGAGAGAATTCTTGGTGGAGAAAGTCAGAACAGATGAAGTAGCGGTACCACCAATGGAGGTAAGTATGGAAGCGATTCTTGCCGTAGTTGTGGCCCTGCCGGTACTATCTTCATTTGAAAATGTTAGTCCTACACCTATTCCATTTGATGCGGTTGATGATGCTATGTGAGAAATGTTAAAGACGTCGACGACGCTACTATTATTAGAGTCAATGATAGAAGCAGACAGAGCGGCGGTTGACGCGAGCGAAGTGGTGGCAAACATGGTGAACGAGCCGGCGCCTGCGGAATAGAGACCGCCCTGCCCTATACCAACCCCGCCGGTTACATAAAGCTGTCCCGTGGCCGTGATGTCGTTGCGCACCTGCAAGTTCCCTGCTTCAAGAGAATGGACGATAGCAGAGGTGAATTCGGCGCCGGAGACGTCTATCACTTGCATGGAGGCGGAGACGGCGTTTGCAACATAGGCATAGCGACCGGAGACGTAGACGTCGCGTGGCTGTGTGCCGGTGGTAACGGTGCCGGTAACAACCGGTGCGGTGGGGTTGGAGACATCTATCACCTGCATGGAGGCGGAGCCGTTGTTTGACACATAGGCATAGCGACCTGAGACGTAGACGGAGTTTGGGTTCGTGCCGGTTCCAACCGAGCCGGTAACAACCGGTGCGGTGGGGTTGGAGACGTCTATCACCTGGAGGGAGTCGGAGT
>JBCLFD010000027.1:0-2270 GCA_038912545.1 Minisyncoccia bacterium
CGAGTCCCGTGATGAGCCGTTCGCACGCCTCCTGCCCATAGCGCGTCATCGCGCGTGAACCGACCACCGCGAGCATCTTCGTCCCTTCAGGCGGCAGTGTACCTCGTAGCCACAACCGCTTCGGCTGTTGCGGAATCTCAAACAGCTTCTTCGGCCATTCACTCTTCGGCAGTTCGCGTATCTCCATAAGGCCAGTATAGTGTAGTACACTTATCAAATATGTTAGATATACATTTCATACGGGAGAATGTGGAGGTGATAAAGGCCGGTGCGGCGAAGAAGCATATTGATGTTGATCTAGATCGTCTACTCACCGTAGATGACGACCGTAAGCGCATTCGGCAAGAACTGGACGGCAAGCGCGCGGAGCAGAATCGCCAGAGCTTTGAGATTCAGAGGGCGCAGGGCGCAGAGAAAGTGAAGTTGATTGAAGCGATGCAACAATTAAAGGGCGGTATGGCCGATGCTGAAGATGCACTTAAAAAAGTGATGGAGGAGTGGCAGAGGATGATGCTTATGGTCCCGAATATTCCGGACATGTCGGTGCCGGACGGCGAGAGCGATGCGGACAATGTTGAAGTGAAGAAGTGGGGAGAACCGACACAGTTTTCGTTTACACCCAAAGACCATGTGGAACTCATGACCGAGCTTGGCATGGTGGATTTGGAACGCGGAGCGAAGGTCGCGGGCTTTCGCGGGTACTTCCTCAAGGGTGATGCGGTTCTGCTGATGAATGCCGTCTGGCAGTTGGCGCTGAAGCATTTCGGTGCAAAAGGGTTTGAACTTCTCTCCGCGCCTTCTCTTGTACGGCGCGAAGCATTTCTCGGCACCGGCTATCTACCGCAGGGCGAAGAGGATTTATACAAGACGCAGGACGGCGAATACTTGGCAGGCACGGCAGAAGTGGCAACAATGGGCTACTACATGGACGAGACGATTCCGCTTGGCGACGAGCCGATTAAATTTCTCGCATTCTCTCCCTGCTTCCGCAGAGAGGCGGGTGCGCACGGCAAGGATGTGCGTGGGCTCATCCGCGTGCACGAATTTTTAAAATGGGAGCAGGTCGTGCTCTGTCGAGCCGAACATGACGAGTCGGTGCGCCTCCATGAGTGGCTGAACCGTAATACTGAAGAATTTATTGAACTCTTGAACATTCCATATCATACGGTGATAAATTGCAGTGGCGACCTCGGGCTCGGACAAGTGAAGAAGTATGATATTGAGCTCTGGGTACCCTCCGAGGGTACAGAAGGGACATACAGAGAGATCGGCTCCACCTCCTACTTCCACGACTTCCAGACACGACGGTTGAATATCCGCTACCGCGATGCGGATGGAAATTTGCGCTTCCCGCATTCTTTAAACTCCACCGCGATACCGACCCCGCGCATTCTCGTTTCCATCGTAGAGAATTATCAGCAGGAGGACGGCACAATTGCAGTGCCTGACGCACTCGTACAATATGTTGGCAAGAGCGTCATCGGTCCCAAGAAGTAGCGAGCCCGTACCTGCCGGCAGGCAGGGTTTGGCGAATCGGCGGCGCTCGCGCCGCCGCGGGGGTCGCATCACATTTTTCATCCTGCTTTTGCTTCTACTTGCTGGAGCGGTGTACGGACTTCGCCAGCCATCAGTGCGTATCTCGAATGTTCAAATTTCTGGTACTCATATTGATCTTACGCACTATGCAACTGATGCTATGCAGGGCTGGTATCTTTGGCTCGTCCCGCGCAACTCATTCTTTTTTGTTCCCGAAAGGCGCATCCGCTCCGCTATTCTCGCGGACTATCCCGGCTTCGCGACAGGATCTATTGTGCGCACTGGCCTAACCGGCATAGCCATTACCGTCACCGAGCGCACAGCCGTCGCGCGTTGGTGTGGAACAAGTTCCACGAGGTCGAACCTCGTGGATAATTGCTACGTGTTTGATCCAAATGGTTTTATTTTTGAGATTGCCGCGACATCAACACAAACATTAAATTCTTTTTCACTCTACGCACCTCTCGTTAGTAGCTCGACAAACCCTATTCGTGCAACGCTCGCAGACGCCGACAAGCTTCCTGCGACGTTTGATTTCGCGCGCCGCGTCGGCGCTTTCGGTTCACCAGTTACTTCTGTCGTTATCCGCGATACCGAGGTGGATGACCTTCTCGCGAGTGGCACGCGCATTACCTATGTGCTCGGCGATGAACAAAACGCCATCACCGCGCTCGTCTCGGCCGGCGGGAACTTAAATCTCTCTGACGGTTCGCTGGAGTATGTTGACCTGCGCT
>JBCLFD010000028.1:0-2116 GCA_038912545.1 Minisyncoccia bacterium
GCTCACAGGCAACAGCCTTTTCAGTTATACCAACACCACCAACAACACCTCCTCTTTCGCCTTCGGCGAGACAGCGGCCGCAACCGGCGGGGACAGTACGGGAGGTGTGCCGAATCAGGTGTTGGCGAGGTTCGACACGCTTGCCGCGAGCACGCAGTCGCCGCTGTCGGTGTATTCACGCGGTGCGCATGTGTTTTCGGTGTCGCCAACGGCGGCGCAGATTCTTTTAGGGTCAGGCATTACGAGTAATCCAGCAATAGGATTCGCCAACTCTGTAGATACTGGCATCTTAAGTACATTTGCTGGGCGAGTTGATTTTGTTTCTGGTGGTGCAAATGTTGGGCGCTTTATGTCCGCCGGCCTACAGACTCACAGGGGAACAGCAGCAGCGCCAGCAATTACAGCATTTGGTAATGATGATGGACTCTGGTTCCCAGATGACGATATTACTCTTGCCATGAGTGTTCAGGGGGTTGAAAATCTGAGATTGTTTGAGGGGGGTGCTCGCTATTCATTCGGTTCCGCCAACACCCTCGCCTATGCCATCAACGCCCGCAAGGCACGCGGCACAGTCGCCGCACCGTCTGTCATCACCACCGGCGACGCACTCCTCGCCATCAACAGTTTCGGCTATGTCGGCGCCACCAATACCTATGTGCAAGCCACCGGCATCGTCGCTTCATCAACCGGCACGATTTCAGATAGCGCAACCGGCATCGGCGGAACACTCTCCTTCCAAACCCGCGCAGTCGGCGGCGGACTGCTTGACCGAATGATTATTGACTCCACCGGCAACGTCGGCATCGGCACGACGAGTCCGTACGCACTGCTTTCAATAGGCGGAAATGTAGTTGTAGGCGCAGCGACAGCAGGAGGCACACTCGGCGACCTATTCCTTCCGAAGCTTGGTGTGGCGGCAGGGACATTCATCGCGGTAGACGCGACAGGGAAAGTGATTGCGACGACAACTCCAACTGCTTCTCTTATTGGGGGTTCTCTCGCCAAAGGCAACTTCCTTGTCGGCAATGATGCAGGGCTTTCGCAGGCGACATCCACGATATTCATTTCTTCCACCGGCAACGTCGGCATAGGGACGACGACACCGTGGGCACGGTTGTCTGCGGACACGTCGAGCTTGGCTGCGGGCGTGCCGAGTTTCGTCGTCGGCTCATCCACCCGCACGGATTTGGTAGTCACACAGAGCGGCAACGTCGGCATCGGGACAAGCAATCCGACGGGAAAGTTGGAGATTGGGAGCGGGCAGATTCTTATGCCGCTCGGATCTGGATCGGCACCGTCTTACTCGTTCTCTGGTGATACGAATACTGGAATATACTCACAACAAGCGGATATGCTTTCCTTTGCTGTTGCAGGCGGGCAAGCATTTCAGGTTGGTGGCAGTATTATCAGTTTAAATCGACATCTTTTTGCCGATGGTTCAGCGGCTTCCCCCAGTCTTGCCTCTAATTCCAGTGGTGATACAGGTATCTATTTCCCAACAGGGGCTATAGCTATTTCCGTTGCCTCTACCGAACGGTTGACCATTTTAAACACCGGCAACGTCGGCATCGGGACGACGACGCCTCAATGGTTATTAAATTCGTTTTCTGCCACAGCCCCACAACTCGCTCTTTCTGCAGGAGCAGGTGTCGCCCAGTGGGCATTCAGAAATGCTGGTGGCAACCTGTACTTTGCAACCACCACAGTTGCGGGAACCGCAACGACTTCAACCTCTGCCCTGACTATTATCGGAAGCAGTGGCAACGTCGGCATCGGGACGACGAGTCCGACAGGGAAATTGACTATTGGGAGTGGGCAAATATTTGTTCCGGCTGGATCTGCAACTGCTCCTTCCTATTCGTTTAATAACGACTCAAATACAGGTCTTTATTCCAACGCAGCTGACGAAATAACCATGGTGCTTGGTGGAGACAAC
This sequence comes from Minisyncoccia bacterium, assembly GCA_038912545.1. Lineage (GTDB taxonomy): Bacteria > Patescibacteriota > Minisyncoccia > Phycocordibacterales > Phycocordibacteraceae > C7867-001. Next base: position 1,937 of record JBCLFD010000028.1, read on the forward strand.
CCATCACTAACATTCACGTTAAGTTCTGTGAGAGATGCATGGATATCAGGAGGGTTTCAGCTTCGGGTTGGTGGAGTTGGTAGTGGCTTACCTACCTATACTTGGAATAGTGATACGAATACTGGCATGGAAAATCCAGCCGCAGACACCATCGCTTTTCTTACAGGAGGAACCGAACGT